>CAYIWV010000001.1:0-33668 GCA_964367315.1 uncultured Candidatus Saccharibacteria bacterium
CCCGTATTCCACATGTCGAGGAGGTCGTCGTCGTGGCCCGGAGCGGCTTCTTCGTCGTAATCGCCGTACATTTGCTGTCTCCCCCGATCAAAGTCTCATTGTGAGACTTTGATCCTAATAAGGCCCTCGCCACACGGCCGCGCCGCTGGTGGGGGCCCCGTTTTTCTAGGTGGCCCCGTAGCCGGTACAGACACCCATCTTCTTGCCGGACCCGGCCGTTACGCAAGGGTCCCTACGCGCCGCCGCACAGTCGGTCATAGACGGGTTCCCCACGACGTTTACGCTCCCGACGGTCGAGGTCAGGAAAATCCGTTCGCTCGAGGAGACCATCCAAGAGCTTGCCGCCAGAATCTCGTCCGCTTTCCGCATGAACTTCAAGGACTTTGCAAAGTCCGCAGCCGAGACGCGAGGGGGCCGCCACGCCGTTATTGTGAGTTTTTTAGCGCTGCTCGAGCTGGTGAAGCAGGGTATAATCAAGGCAACACAGGAAGAGAGCGGCGATATTGTCATGGAGTCCGATGCCGTCTCTACCCCTGAGTTTGGCAATGACTGACCTTGCGACTACCATCGAAGCGCTCCTCTTTGCACTCGGCCGCCCGCTTGCCCGCGCCGAGGCGGCAAAACTGACCGGCGCCAGCCCCGCCGATCTTGAGGCGGCTATTACAGAGTTGCTCGAGCTCCCTCGCGGCACAACCTTGCTGGACGACGGCAACACCATCGAGCTGCGCGCCGCACCCTCCGCCGCGGCCTTAATCGAGCGGGTCCGCAAAGATGAATACTCCCGCGATATCGGCCGCGCCGGGCTTGAGGCGCTCTCGGCAGTCCTCTACCGCGGGCCCCTGACGCGCGCCGAGATAGACTTTATCCGCGGCGTAAACTCATCCCAAACCCTGCGCACGCTCACTTTGCGCGGTCTTTTGCGCCGCACTCCCAACCCCAAGGACGAACGCTCATTTTTATATGAGCCGACCACCGAGCTCCTCGCGGAGCTTGGCATCGCAAGCGTCAAAGCACTGCCCGAGTACGCCGCTGTTCGGCAAAAATTGCAGGACCTCGAGGAGGCGTACCGCGCCAAAGAACAAGACCAATGAAGCGCGACTTGTTAAAAAAGACGTTCGCGGCGCTTGTGGCGGTAGCCGGCATGGGGGGCTCTTTTGCAATAGGCGCCGCCGGCGTCGCGCTCATGCACGCGCCGGCGCCGGCGTACGGTGCGCCGGCGCTCAAAAATATAGCGGTGCAGGCCAAAGCGGCCATACTCTACGACGTACACTCCGGCACGGTACTCTACCAAAAAAACGCCACCATGGAGCTCCCGCTCGCCTCACTTACCAAATTAATGGCTGCGCAGGCCGCGCTCGCGGTGCAAGATCCGAAAACACTAGTGGAAATAACCGCCGATACGCTGCGCCCCGAGGGAGACTCGGGGTTGCGCCAGGGCGATGCCTACGAGCTCAACGACCTGGTGCGTCTCGCACTGGTGGCATCATCCAACGACGCGGCCGCCGCCGCGGCCGCGTCTCTCGGCGGCGACTATTTACTGGCGATGAACTCCGCCGCGCGGCAGCTCGGGCTCACGAAGACGCACTTTTTAAATCCTACCGGGCTCGACGTCGACGCGCAAAATGCCGGCGCGTACGGCTCGGCCTACGATGTCGCACGGCTCGCGGCCGCGTTCTTTGCCGCACACCCGACGCTCTTCGAGGCGACCATGCGCGCTGAGGTAGCGGTGCCGCAAGGGCAGGGAGCTTTGGTTGCGGCCGCAACCGCCGCGCCCCTGCGCGATATCCCGGGGCTCATCGGGGGCAAGACGGGCTTTACCGACCTGGCCGGAGGCAATTTGGTGGCGGCGTTCGACCTCGAGGTAGGCAGGCCGGTCATCGCGGTGGTGCTCGGCTCCACCCTCGAGGGCCGTTTTAGCGATATCCGCATGCTTATCGAAGCCGCCCGAAAAAATCTATGATATCCGACATGCTCCTCGTATTCATACCCGCGACGCTCGCGTTCCTCATCGGCGTGGGGCTCACGCCCTTCCTTACCCATGTGCTTTACACCAGGCGCATGTGGAAGCAGAAGGCCGGCAAGATCGCGCTCGACGGTTCTACGGCTACCGAGTTTAACCGCCTGCATGAGGCGCGCGAGGTCGGTACTCCTCGTTTTGGCGGCATCGTGGTATGGGCGAGCGTCCTGCTTGCCGCCGACCTCCTGAGTATTTTGGCCCGCATCTATCCCGACGCCTTCCTCGACCTGGCGTTCATCAGCCGCTCGCAGACCTGGATGCCGCTCGCGGCGTTCGCGGCCGGGGCATTCGTCGGCTTTTTGGACGACCTCTTCGAGGTAAGCCGGGGCGAGGGCCTGCGCCTGCGGGTGCGGCTCGTTATCGTCGCGATTGTCGCGGCATTGTGCGGATGGTGGTTTTACGACAAGCTCGACGTCTCCTCGGTGACGACGCTCGTCACAGCCGCCCCGGTGGAGCTTGGGGTGCTGTTCATACCATTCTTTATCCTGGTAACACTCTTTATATATGCGAGCGGCGTCATCGACGGGCTCGACGGCCTTGCCGGCGGGGTGTTTGCCTCAATCTTCGCCGCCTATGCGGGTATCGCGTTCTTCCAAAATCAACTCGACATTGCGGCCTTGTGCGCCGCCATTGCCGGCGGGCTCCTCGCTTTCTTGTGGTTCAATATCCCGCCCGCGCGCTTCTACCTCTCCGAGACAGGCACAATGGCGCTGACGCTGGCGCTGGTCGTCATCGCCTTCTTGACCGACACGCTCGGCGAAGGCAAGGGCGTGGCAGTACTGCCGATTATCGCCCTGCCGCTCGTGGTCACTGTCGCGTCGAATATCCTCCAAATATTCTGGAAGCGCGTGTTTGGCCGCAAGCTCTTCCGCATCGCACCCCTGCACCACCACTTTGAGGCTATCGGCTGGCCAGCGCAAAAGGTCGTTATGCGCTACTGGGTCGTCGCGGTCGTCGCGGCAATTGTGGGGATGTCTATCGCCCTCTTATGAGCAAGCGAGCGCCCTTGGATGCTCCGTTTTTGCTGACGGTGTGCTTGCTGTTGGCTTTTGGCCTGCTTATCTTCACCTCGGCGGCGCTCGGACTTTTGGCGCGCGATGGCGCGACCTTTACCTCCGTGGCAACCTCCCAGCTCCTGCTTGGCTTTTTGCTCGGTGGGGTGGCGATGGTGGTGTTAAGCCGCATCGACTACCGCACCTGGCGGCCCTATACGCCGTACTTTTTCGTGTTTTCGATCGGCCTGACGTTGCTGACATTTACGCCGCTTGGGCTCACGCTCAAAGGAGCGGCGCGGTGGGTCGCCTTGGGGCCCATAACCTTCCAGCCCGAGGAGGTCTTAAAGTTCGCCGCGGTCATGCTGCTTGCGGCGGTGTATGCCTCGCGTATGCGTGAGGTGCCGACTATGCGCGGCGGCCTCCTGCCGCTTATCCTCATCGGCGGGTCCGGCACGGTGCTGCTCTTGCTGCAGCCCAATACCGACGGCGCGATGATGCTTGCGGCCGCTTGCGCCGCGGTTCTCTTTGCCGCAGGCGGCAAACTGCGGCACCTTGCGCTCTTGGCGCTCCTTGGCGTGGTTGCGGTGGTTGCGGCCGCGTTCGCATACCCGCACGTGATGTCGCGGTTCGCCACTTTTTTCGATCAGGCGGCCGACCCGCAAGGTGCGGGCTGGCAGATCCATCAGTCGCTTATCGCGGTCGGGTCGGGGCAGGTATTCGGCAAGGGCTTCGGTCAGAGTATTGAAAAATTTTCCTACCTCCCGGAGCCGATAGGGGACTCGATTTTCGCGGTTGCGGCCGAGGAGTTCGGCTTTGTAGGGAGCGGCATCCTGGTTGCGCTCTATGCGACTTTTGCCCTCCTCGGCCTGCGCGTCGCGGCGCGCGCCCCGGACCCTTTCGGCGGGCTTGTGGTGGTTGGGCTCGTGACCCTCATTTGCGTGCAATCGTTCGTCAACATCGCCTCCGTCCTAGGGCTCATCCCGCTCTCGGGCCTGCCGCTTATCTTCGTCTCCCACGGCGGCACGGCGCTTGCTGTCTCCTTGGCCGAGGTCGGGGTTATACTGTCGGTATCCCGGAGGATGAAGTCCTAAATAATCAACAACCGTATGAAGATACTTTTTACAGGAGGCGGGTCGGGCGGGCATTTTTACCCAATTGTGGCGGTCGCCGAGGCGCTCAACGACGCGGTGCGCGAGCGCAAGCTCCTCGAACCAAAACTCTACTATGCCGCCCCCGAGCCCTACGACCGCGAGATGCTGATCGCCAACGGCATTACGTTTGTTCCCACCGCGGCGGGCAAGATCCGCAACTATGTCTCTATCCTCAACTTCTTCGATTATTTTAAGACCGCGTGGGGCGTGTTCCGCTCTATTTTGCGCATATTCTTTTTGTACCCCGACGTGGTGTTCGGCACGGGGGGGTATGCCTCCTTCCCGACGCTTTTGGCCGCGAAACTCTTCCGCATCCCGGTCGTTATTTATGCCACCGACGCGGAGCCGAGCCGCGTCAACCGCTGGGCGGGAGCGTTCGCCGCAAAAATCGCGGTCTCCTACTCCGAGGCGGCACAATACTTCCCGAAAGAAAAAGTGGCGCACACCGGCAACCCCGTACGCAAATCAATTTTGGTGCCGGCGCGCGAGGGCGCGTACGAGTTTTTACACTTTAAGCATGAACTGCCGGTTATCCTTGTAGTCGGCGGCTCGCAGGGCGCGCAGGCGCTCAACGAAGCAATACTCGCGGCCCTGCCGAAGCTTTTGGAAAAATATCAGGTCGTACATCAGACCGGCGAGGCGAACCTCGCCGATGTCGAGGGCCGCGCCATGGTCGCCTTGGGTAACTCGCTCATCATCGAGCGTTACAAGGCGTTCGGCTACTTAAACGACCTTGCGACCCGTATGGCGGCGGGCGCGGCGGCGCTCGTCATTGCCCGCGCGGGCTCGGGTACGATATTCGAGATAGCGTCCTGGGGCCTGCCAAGCATTGTGGTACCGATACCGGAGCCCATAAGCCACGACCAAACCAAGAACGCCTTCGGTTATGCCAGGGCAGGGGCGTGCGTCGTCATCGAACAAAACAATCTCACTCCCGGGCTCCTGCTCTCCGAGATAGAGCGGATTATGACCGACGAGTCGCTCAAGCATAAAATGTCGAACGCCGCCAAGGCCTACTCCCGCCCCGACTCGGCAAAGCTCATCGCCGACACCATCCTCGATATCGCCCTTTCCCACGAGGAATAACTTAGGTATATTCCTCTCATGGCAGACACCGTTATAACCCGATTTCCCCCGAGCCCGACGGGCTTTTTGCATATTGGGTCTGTGCGCACCGCGCTCTTTAACTACCTCTTTACCAAACACAACGGAGGAGTGATGTTTTTGCGTTTCGAGGATACCGACAAAGAGCGCAGTAAGAAGGAGTATGAGGACGATATCCTCGAGGGCCTGCGCTGGCTCAAGATACCCTACACGCTGCCGGAGGAGCCGCACCAATCGAAACGCACCGCGATTTATAAAAAACACCTCTTGCCGCTCGTCGAGCGGGGAGCGGCCTATGAAGCCGAGCCAGCCAAGGACGACCAGGGCAAAAAGGTCGTACGGTTTAAAAATCCAAATAAGACCGTCACCTTTTTCGACCTGGTGCGGGGAGAGGTGTCGTTCGACACGACCGAGCTTGGCGACTTTGTCATCGCGCGCAACATGGACGAGCCACTCTACCACCTGGCCGTCGTCATTGACGACCATGAGATGGGGGTCACGCATATTTTGCGCGGCGAGGACCATATATCAAACACCCAGCGGCAGATTTTAATATCGGAGGCACTCGGCTTTACGCGCCCCGAGTATGCGCATATCCCGCTTATCTTGGCGCCGGATAAATCCAAACTCTCCAAGCGCCACGGCGCTGTGTCCGTCAACGAATACCGCGCGCAGGGGTACTTGCCCGAGGCTCTGCTTAATTATGTAGCAATGCTCGGGTGGAACCCCGGCGGGGAGCGCGAGGTGTTTAGCTTGGAGGAGCTCGCGCAAGAGTTTACGCTTGACCGCGTACACAAATCTGGCGCCGTCTTCGATACCGAAAAACTAAAATGGTTCAATGAACAGCATCTAAAAAAACTCTCCGAGGCCGAGTTTGCCGAGCGGTTGCGGGAATTTATAGGAAAAGATATCGACCCGCGGCTTATCCCGCTCATTAAGGAGCGCGCAAAAACTCTCGCGGAGGCGGCCGCGCTTGTGGGCGAGTATGACTTTTTTGGCGAGGTATCCTGCGGCACCGCACTGCTTACTCGGGGCGGCACAGTAGCGGCCGCCGATGCATCCAAGCACCTCCAGACTGTCCACGAGCTGCTCTCGGCGCTCGATGATGAAGATTTCACCGCTGCGCGCGTCAAAGAGGCGCTGTGGCCCTACGCGGAGGCAGAGGGCAGGGGAGCGGTGCTCTGGCCTTTGCGCGTCGCGCTCTCCGGCAAGGAAAAATCTCCCGACCCCTTTACCATTGCGGGCATCCTTGGCAAGGAAAAGACGCTTACCCGCATTGCGGCTGCCGCAAAATCCCTTTAAAATAAGGACAATGTCCCGTATAGCTGTGGTAGCCGGCGTTGTGTTGCTCGCATGCGCCGCTTTTGCTCCTGTCCTGCCTGTACACGCGCAAGATTCAAAAGATGCCATCCAAGAGCAGATAGACAAGCTCCGCAAGGAGATAGAGACCTTGCGGAAAGAGCTCACCACAACGACCGCGCAAAAACAGACGCTCCAGAGCGCCATCAAGGCGCTCGACCTGCAGATTCAGCAGCTGCAAAAAAGCATATCGCTTACCTCGACGGAGATAGGCCGCAAAGACAAAGAGATCGTGACGCTTGGGGGTAAAATACTCACCACCGAGGAAAAGATCGAGCTTAGCCAAGGGGGGGTCGCCTCCGCCTTGCGCGAGTTAAACGAGATGGACGACCTGGGGCTTGCGACCGCGCTTCTCGGCGGCGCAACACTTTCGACCTTTTTCGACGAGGCGGTGGCGCTCGGCTCGATGCGCAGCGACTTAAGCAACAAGATACACGAGCTTAACGCGCTTAAATCCGACCTGGCGCAAAGCAAGGACGCCGCCGAGACTAAGCGCAAAGAGCTTGCCAGGCTCCAATCGCAGCTGAGCTCCGAGCGCAAGGGGCTCTCCGCTACCCGCGGCTCGCAAACGGAACTCCTCAAAGTGACGCAGAGCAAGGAGGCGCAGTACCAGGCGCTTATCGCGCAAAAACAGGCCGAGCAAGCGGCGTTCGAGTCGGCACTGGTTAAGCTCGCCCGCGGTCTCGGCTCGGCCGACGTCAGCGGGGTACCCTCGCCGGAGCGCGGCGTCCTGCGCTGGCCGCTCGATAACGTATACGTGACGCAGCGCTTCGGCAACACCGACTTTGCACAATCCGGCGCGTATAGCGGACAAGGACACAACGGCATCGACTTTCGCGCGGCTATCGGTACGCCGGTGCGCGCGGCGCTCGACGGCACCGTGCAAGAGGTCAACCAAGGCGCGGTCAAGTACTGCCAATACGGCAAGTGGGTCTTGGTGCGCCACAATAACGGCCTCACCACGCTCTACGCACACCTCTCGGGCATTGCGGTAAGTAAGGGGCAGTATGTCTCAACCGATGAGACGGTAGGCTACGCCGGTGACACCGGCTATGCGACCGGCCCGCACCTGCACCTCACCGTCTACGCATCGGCTGGCGTCGCGTTTAAGCAATACACGTGCAACAGCGGCTATAGCGCATACATCCCCATCGCGCCGCTCAATGCATACTTAAACCCGCTGTCGTACTTGCCGGCGATATAACGCTCCTTAAAATTTTTCCGAGTGCCTTAGATATCCCCAGCGGGGGACTACCAAAGTCTGCAGTATCGTTCATACTTATAGATGCGGAAGTAGCCCCGGCAACGGGGCGGTCGAACCGCAAAATTTCTGTACTTACCTGCACCTCACATACACAACTATGCCAACAGTAGCAATGATCGCTCACATCCTCGTTATCGTAGGCGCCCTTAACTGGGGCCTTATCGGACTTGGCCACTTTATGGGTCAGGACCTCAACGTGGTAGGGATGATACTCGGCGGTATGCCCGAGCTTGAAGCAATCGTATACGTCCTCGTCGGCCTCTCCGGCGCCTGGATGCTCGCAAAGCGCCGCGGTTAATTTTCCCTCTCAGTTTGTTCGCTCAAACGCCTCTTCGGGGGCGTTTTTGCGTGCAAGGTTGAGAGAGCGGTATGGTATCATGTCCCATTGTATGCACGCCGTAGAGGTTAAAGACCTGCGCAAAACCTACGCACCCCAAAAAGGGCAGGGGAGCGGCGTCGAAGCGCTCAGGGGCGTGAGCCTCACCGTCACGGAGGGAGATTTTTTTGCGTTGCTTGGCCCCAACGGCGCGGGCAAGACTACCCTTATTGCCATACTGACCAGCCTCGTGCGCAAGACGGGCGGCCATGCGAGTATCTTTGGCGTCGATATCGACCGCGACCGGAGCCTGGCTAAGACCTATATCGGCCTCGTGCCGCAGGAGTTCAACTTTAATATCTTCGAAAAAGTCATCGACATCGTCACGACCCAGGCGGGGTACTACGGTATCCCGCGCAAAGAGGCGCTCGTGCGCGCCGAAACCTTGCTGAAGGGCCTCGGACTCTGGGAAAAGCGCAACGTGCCGTCCCAGACGCTCTCCGGCGGGATGAAGCGGCGCCTCATGATAGCCCGCGGCCTGGTACACAACCCAAAACTTCTCATACTGGACGAGCCGACTGCCGGGGTGGATGTCGAGATGCGCCACGGCATGTGGGACTTTTTGCGCACGCTGAATGCGCAAGGGACGACGATCATCTTGACGACTCATTATCTGGAGGAAGCGGAAGCCTTGTGCCGAACCATCGCCATCATCAACAAGGGCGCCATTGTCATTAACGAGCCGATGCAGCAGCTCTTGCAGAGCCGCGGGGAAGCGAAGCTCGAGCAAATATACCTTGACCTCGTTAAGCAAGAACCGCCATTATGACGCCGGAGAAAATGCTCATATCCTATGGGACGATGCTGCGCAACGAGCTGGTGCGGATTTTCCGCATATGGTCGCAGACACTCTTGCCGCCGGTCGTCACCACGACGCTGTATTTTATCGTCTTTGGAGCGTTTATTGGTTCGCAGATCGCACCCATAAACGGGTTTAGCTACATGCAGTTTATCGTGCCGGGCCTCATTATGATGTCGGTCATCACCAGCTCGTACATGAACACGGTGTCGACGTTTTACTTTGCCAAGTGGACGCACACACTCGACGAGCTGTTAGTAAGCCCGACGCCGGATTGGGTTATCGTGGCGGGGTATGTGAGCGGGGGAGTACTGCGGGGGCTCTTGGTGGGGGTGCTGGTACTCGTGGTGTCGCTCTTCTTTACGCAGCTTGCAATCGTCAATGTGTTGGTGCTTATCGCCGCCATCGTGCTTACCTCGGTGCTCTTCTCGCTCGGCGGGCTTATCAACGGGGTGTTCGCCAAAGGCTTCGACGGCATATCCATCGTGCCGACTTTCGTGCTCACACCCCTCACGTACTTGGGCGGTATTTTTTACTCGGTCGACATGCTGCCGGAGTTTTGGCAGAAGGTCAGCCTCTTTAACCCGATACTCTATATGATCAACGCCTTCCGCTACGGCTTCCTCGGTATTACCGACATCGCGCTGTGGCAGTGCTTTGCCGTGCTTGTGGGCTTTATGGGCCTTGCCATCGCTGTTATCATGTACCTCTTTAAACAGGGCATCGGCGTCAAAAATTAAAAGCCTCTACCGCGGGCGGTAGAGGCTGATTTCGACGAGTTCTCTAACAAGGGTCTCTCCTTTTTCTTTGCTTAAGCGATAGCCTTGAGGGAAGGTCATGCGGAGCTTGCCTGAACTCATCATCTCGGTAACCACGCAATTACTCTCGAGCGCGCGGTTTTTTTCTCGTCGTGCCGGTTCGGTATTGAGCGCACCCCATGACACTTCGTATATCCCGATTGTATCGTGCCCAAGCAAAGGGGAGGGTATAAGATCGATTACAATACGGGTCTTGTCGGGACGCTCATGCTCGGGTAACCGCCCAAGCAACCAAAGACATTTAAATACGCTACAGTCCCGCGGCCTCTGATTGTATGTCTTGCAACCGCGCCCAACGGCACACTGTTCGCACCAGGTCATTGGCGGTTTGTTGATTGCCAGGACCATGTGCGTTTTGCAGCAGGCGGTACAGCCGCCACATTCTCGCTCGGCCATAAGCGCCTCCTTGTTGGTTCTAACTAAAGGGCACTATAGGTTATTTACGCGGGCGGCGCCACTCGGTCATGCGCATGGCTTTAATCTCCACCGGACGCGCTTTGCGCAAAAATGTGTGCTGGCCCTTGGGGAGGGCAGGGTGGTGGGGGCTTTGGTCGAGCTCCTCGGCAAGCCAATCAAGCGGCCCGGCCGACCACCATTTTTTTGGATGGTAGCGGCGCAAGGTAAACGGCTTGGAGTAGGCGCGCATAGTTTTGTCGCCCAGTTTTTTGCCGTCTTTTTTGTGCCACATAAAATACTCGTTAAAGTACGACATCGCCAACTCTCTCGGCGTTTTGTAGACCGGGTCTCGCCAGCGCAAGACGGGGTGGTTTGTCTTGCTGATAGCCCCCCAGTAGCCGCGCTCTTTAAACAGTGCGACGACATGGTCCTCGTCGTCGTCGCGAGTTTGGAAGTCCATTAATAGAGGCTCCCTGCCATGGTAGGCGAGGGAAGCGGCCGCAAGGAAGGCCCCTTCGATGCAGTGGGCCTTTTTGTTGGCCAATACTTGGGCCGGATTTTGTATCGGGTCCCCTATTGGAGAAAAATTTTCGGGGAAGTGGTCCAAATAGTCCTGAATTTTAGTTGGAGTCGAAAGGCGCGCAAGGACCCGCCGAGCGGCGGGGGAGAGAAGGGAGTTTAATTGTTTTTGGTATCGGTCCATGTCAGCGGGGCACGGTTGGATAAGGGTCGCACAATATACATTTTCCGACCCTTATATCCTTTTGCACCGGGGAGGGGGCTTTGATCTCGGAGAACCTCCCCCGTATCCCCTTTAGACATCTTACTACGGGGGTCGGTCCTTATTTTTATCCGCCCCTCCTCACTCCCCACGCCGCGGCGGGCCGGCCCATGGGCCGGCTCCCGAGATTTGTTGCATCTAAAGCCTACCTGGCCTCTGGCTCTTAAAATCTCGGTAAAAAGAGGGGACTTACTCCCCCGCTTTCCCAAAACAAAAACTCCCAACCGTAAGGCTGGGAGTTTTTGCAGGAGTAAATTAATTCTTTGCGAGGATGCCGCTCCCCCTGCTCCAGCATGCTTTAGAAGCATTCCAGGGCTTGGTGCCTTTCTCCTCATAGAGGTGGCGGGCAAACTCGAGGTTGCCTTCGATAGAGTAAATGTCCATACCCTTATCTTTTGCATCCTCGACGTGGATAGACGACATGACCTGGAAGATGCCGACAGCCGAGCTTTTCGGATTCTTCAGGACATTGCCCTTCTTGTCGAACTGCCGAAACTGCGACTCGCAGCGGGCAATGTCGACCATGACGGGCGCATCCGCAAAGTATATTTCAACGTACTCCTTGACCGTCTGCGCCTGCGGCATGACTGCCGGGGCGTTGCTGAGGCTGGCCGAAGGAAGAATGATGGCCGAGAGCGACAGCGCGAGAGATGCGGTAAGAGGCATAGGTAAGATGACAGAGTTATGAACCTAGGGCACAAAAAAGCCGCGGGCTCGACCGCCTGCGGATAACACAATGTTAGCTCAATTTCGTCAATAGGTCAAGCGCCACACTTGACAAATAAATAAGGGGCCCCAGTTTCCCGAGAACCCCTTATTTGACAGCCTATTTTACTGTGGTGGTGCTGTTAGCTCCCGATATCGACCCGCCCCAAGGGAGTGATAACAAATACCGAATGGTTTACGGGCGGGGAAGGCACCATGCCCTCGTCCTCCCAAAACCATAGCCCTGCCGGAATACTGCTCGGAGGAGTAAAGTCCCCACAGGGCAGATGTGCCGGGTTGGCGTACATCGGGTGGCGGTGTTCGGTCTCTTGGTAACCACAACTTATGCAGTGCTCGCCATCAGCCATGATGCTCTCCCTTAGGTTCAGACTGCTGGCACGGTACCAAACTCCCCTCTTTTAGTAAAGAAATAATGCTGCGGCACAAAGGCACCGCAGCATCATTCGGCGTTGCTTTATAACTACGGAACTATGACCGCCGAGGCGGCGTAGAAGACCTTCTTCTTGGCGAAGATCTGATACCACCGCTTCACCTTGACGATATAGCCGCCCGGCGCGATGGCGTGGATCTTGCCGATGAACTTGGTCCCGACGTACACGTTGTCCCCGACGCCCTGGGCGGCAGCCGCAGTGGCGAAAAGGGTTAGCAAGCAAAGAGCTGCCAATAATGCGCGCATGGGAGTCTCCCTCTGGTTGGCACCGCCAAACTTTGGCGGTCCTGTAAGCATACACCAAAGTAAAATAGTCTGTTCAAAAGCTTAGTCGGGCCGCCGGGAATCGAACCCGGCCTACATGCACCCCATGCATGTGTACTGCCGATATACTACGGCCCGTTAGGGTTTTAACTTTGCCACGGAATGGCGTATTGCTCAAACTCGGGGAGGAGTTTTTTGTCGTACAGGAGGCGCGCGATGACCTCGGCGTGGGACTTTGCGCCGGTTAACGCATTGTGCGGGGTCGGCTCTGTTGGGATGCCGCAGTAGTTTAAGATAGCGTCCAGGTCCAAGGCCGAGCGCTTTTTGAGCGGGTCGACCGGGGGAACGAGTCCCCTCTTGACCATATGCATCCAGGCAAGACTGTGGGTGTCGATGGTGCGGTAAGCAAACGGCCAGTCGGTATGCCCCGCGCGCGCGGCCGCGTACTTTAAGAAGTCGCGGTCGAACGACACGTTCTGTCCGGCAAAGGTCTTATCCGCCGCCCCCTCGCTCCAGGCGATAAACGCGCGCACCAACTCGGCCTCGGTCTGCTTGGTTTGGTCGGTCGCGGCGTCCGTGGTCAGCCCCAAAAATGCGAGCGACGCGTCGTCTATGTGCGCGCCATCCCATGCGCGGCACTCGCCGTAAAACTGGCGCGCCGGGTCCGAAAAGTCGACAGCCCCGACGCTGTATATGGAGTGCGTGTGCGGCTCGACGCCGAATGTTTCTACATCAACCGCAATCATGAGGCGATTATACCTCGGGTGCGCCGAAAACCTTAGTCGTCCAGTCGTTGGCACGGCCGACAAATGTGTGGAGCGCGGGGTACTTGATGGTGTGCTTCTCCATAAACTCGCGGATCCGCGGCGAATACATCGAAAAAAGCAGAGCGCTGATCGCCAAAAACAGCCAGCCCTGCAAGAGCGGCAGCACCAGCCCCGCAAGCCCAAGCACGAAAAAGAGCGTTGCCAGGGTAAGAATGAGCGCCTTCTTAAGTTGTTTCTTGAACATTGCCATACTGTTAAAGCCCTGGGCAGTTCGCCGCGGGGCCGTACCCCGCCGCCTCCGCCTCGGTTGCAGAGTCAAACCATACCTTATTTTCCTCCTTAATGCGCGACACGCCGGAGCAGGCGGGGAGGTAGTACTTGCTGCCTGATTTTGATGCAACAAAGTTGCGCCCGCCCTGCGTAGCCTCGTGCGAGACGGGGTTTGCTCCGCCCCCCACGGCCGCTTGCGCTCCCTGCCCCGGACCCCCCTGGTTTATAACGAGACGGGGGACCTCCGGCTGGGTTACCGAGAGCCTCCCCAAGCCAAAACAGGCAAGCCCAACCAGGCCCACCATGGCTGGCACAACGAGCCCATCGAGCCTCTTGCCCACCCTATTGCTTTTACCCTCCATCCCTGCTATTGTACAGATATATGGCATCAAAGAAAGCTGGCGGAACAGCGAAAAACCTTACCGACTCAAAGCCAAAATATTTGGGCGTCAAGCTCTATGCCGGGCAAGCCGCCAAGCGCGGCGATATTCTGGTCCGCCAGCGCGGCACCAAAATGATACCGGGCAAGCATGTGGGGCTCGGCAAGGACCACACGCTCTTTGCCCTGCAAGACGGCACCGTGGCATTTCGTTTTGTGCGCAAAACGGGCTTTAACGGCCGCACCGTCAAGCGTTCTGCGGTCGACGTCATCGCCAAATAACTCTTTTTCAGAAACGCAATAAAAGCCCCGCACGGGGCTTTTATTGTCGGGCTCATTCGTCGCTGTCATCGCTCTCGCGTCCCCCGCCTTTGCTGTTTTGCCCGCCGATACGGCCTGCCGCCGCGGCCTTTTCCTTATCGTTGGCGAAGTTACCCGGGTTGTTTTCCTTGCCCTGCGATTTGCCGCCCTTCGACGCGATCTCGCGCTGTTTTTCTTCATCCATCGAGGCAAAACCGCGGTTGCCGGTGCCACCCTGCTCCATTTCGTCTTTTTCTCGCTTCTCCATATATGTTGTTATGAATTAATTTGGTAAAGCATCGACCGCGACCTGGCCCAGTATGCGGGACAGTACATGAACGAGGAGTTAAAATATCTTAAAGCGCCGCATTTACAAGCGGCGTAAAAAGTTTTATAACAAGCATAGACAGTAAGCACGGCCATGGCGGTCGGCTACAACCAAGGGAGCATCCCGTGCATAGCACCACTTTTCCTTCACGGAGCGCTAGCGCATCTCGTCCAAGCATCTTCACGATCCTCGAGGTCGCCGGCGCCGACCGCTGGAGCCCCGAGGCTATCGAGGCGCATAAGGCTGCCGAGCTTGCCAAGGTACCGCCGAGCCGGTTGTACCCATACCAACCGCTCATCAATGGCCTCATCTTGGACGCCAAAGAAGTCTGCTTGTACGCGGTGGTGTTCTCTCTTATCGGCATCGCCCTAGTCGGAGCGGTGGCATTTTGGGATCTGCTGCAATCATGGGGCCTGCCGGGACAGCTGCTGTACTGGTCGTCTGTCATATGCCTGAGCGGCGCGGCGATAGGCGCTGCCGCGCTCACCGTGCTCACCATCATCGGCAAGATCAGGATCCGGACTCCGGCCTACTGGTCCGAGGTGCGGCTCGTAACCTACCATCGCGACCCGAAGGCCCCCTACCCTTCGGAGGCGGAGGCGTTGGTCAAGGCTGTTCGGGCTCTTGTGCCCGGTTGCTCCTTTACCGTCGAGTCGCTGTGGCAAGGCACGGTATTGCTCGACCCGGTACTGTGGTTCCACGACGAGACCGACACGGTCCACGTACCAATCAAGGTGTGGGGTAAGGACGGCACCATTATCCGGCCAACCGCCTAAACACGGCGAAAGGGCCCGCCCCGCAAGGACGGGCCCTTTTTATGTATCTTTGTTAGGCGGCCGCAACGACAACGCCTAAATCGGCCTTGTGCGACGCGCTCTCTAAGCGGGCATGATGCCCCCCTACTGTTTTTATAGGTTCGGCAATGGTGATATTCCCTTCGGGGATCTCGAGACTGTGCTCTAAACGGAGAGCGGCGCTGATATCTTTGGGCGCGACCGCTTTAAAAAGCCCGCCTTGCGGCGTCGAGCGCATGGTTAGCGTTACCGTTTTGCCGTTGAGCGATGCGACCTTTTTATCGAGCTCCTCGGCGCGTTTCTTTTCATCCGCTGCGCGCGCCGCCGCCTGCGCCACAACCTGCGCCATTTTCTCCTCGGTCGCGGGCTCGGCAAGTTTGTGGGTAAAAAGGTAGTTGCGGGCAAACCCGTCGGCGACCTCGCAGACGGCCCCGTGGGCCCCCACATTGCGCACATCCTTAAGCAGAATCACTTTCATACGTATAGCGTAGCAAAATACTCCGCAAAGGAGTAGGGGTCGTGTTCATCTCTCCGGAGTGGAGTATTTTGCGAAGCGCTTACTGTCCCGCGAGCCAGGCTTTGGCGGCGGCGGTCTGCGGGTCGCGCAGTGCCGTGCGGTCCTCGGGCGTCCGCTTTGCGGTAATGTCGGGGGTAAGCCCGCCGTCCGAAATCGATGTCCCGTTGGGGGTCAGCCAGCGCGCCACCGTCACCTTAAGCTCGGCGCCGTCCCCTATCTCCATCAATTGCTGGACAGACCCTTTGCCGAAGGTCTTTTCCCCCACCAGGGTTGCGATGCCGTGCTGCTGCAGCGCGCCTGCCAAAATTTCGGACGCGGACGCCGAGCCCTCGTTGACCAAAACCGCCATCTTAAGATTTTTGCCCGCAAAGACATTGTAGCCGACGGAGCGGTGCACGATATTGGGGCGGTTGCCCTTGTAATCCTCCGTGACGACCACTTCGCCGACCGGCAAAAAGTAGCTCGCCATCTGCACCGAGGCCTCCAAATACCCGCCGGGGTTGCCGCGCAGGTCGAGTATGAGCTTATGCTTGCGGCTCGTGACAAACTCGCGCAGCGCCGTGCGGAAAAGCTCGGGCGAGTTCGCCGAAAAGCTGTAGAGCTCGATAGTAAAGGTATCGCCCTCCTGCGAGGTGGTAATGAGCGGGATATTAATGGTGTCGCGCACCAACGTGAGCTCGATCGGCTTCTCCACCCCCTTGCGGCCAAAGACGATCGTGACGCTCGTGCCTTTCTCGCCGCGGATCTTTTTGACTGCCTCCTCCACCGCCATGTCGGAGGAGGGCGCGCCGTTTATCGAGAGTACGATATCCCCGCTCAAGACCCCGGCGCGTTCGGCCGGCGTGCCTTTAATAGGCGAGACGACCGTGAGCGCATCGTCGCGGATACCGAGCTCCATGCCGACCCCGCTAAACGTGCCGCTAATCTCCTCGTTAAACTCCTTGGCTTCCTGCGGCGGCAAGAACACCGTGTACGGGTCGCCATAGCTCTCGGTAAGGCCTTTTATCGCGCCGTAGATCTTTTCCTTCTCCGTAGGGTTGGTAGATGAGCCGGTCTCGATATGGTTCGACTCCAAGAGTTCCCACACGCGCCAAAACTGCGCCAAATCCGCCGCCGCCGTCCCCGGGATGGCGGCTGCCGCGCTCATCCCCGCGCCACCGGAGACGCCCGCATACATACCGGCGCCAAAGGCAAGCACCACCGCAAGCAAAACCCCCGCCGCCGTGACGCGCGTGCTGTTCATATACTACGAGAGTATATCACGGGCGCTTGGTATACTGGTACTACATGGGGCTTTTTTCTTTTTTGCGATTTTTTTCTTTTGCGTCGCCCCGGCCGGCGCGCGCCGACCTGCCGCCCCTGCGCGTCTTTAACACGCTCTCCGGCACGACCGAGAAGTTCTCGCCGCAGGGCGGACGCGTCACCATGTACAACTGCGGTCCCACCGTCTACGACCGCCAGCATATCGGCAACCTCCGGCCGTATGTGTTTGCCGATACGCTCCGCCGCACGCTCGAGGCATGGGGCCACGGCGTCATACAGGTTATCAACATTACCGACGTCGGCCACTTAACCTCGGATGCCGACGAGGGCGAGGACAAGGTGGAGGAGAGCGCCAAGCGCCGCGGGGTACGCGCGCAGGACGTCGCCACGGAGGTTACCGACTGGTGGTTCGCCGACCTCGACCTGCTCGGGATAGACCGAAAAAAAATAGAGTTCCCCCGCGCGACGGAGTATATCGACGAGATTATCGCGTACGTAAAATCGCTCGAGCAAAAGGGGTATGCCTACCGAACGGCAGACGGCGTATACTTCGACACCGCCAAATTCCCCGATTACGGCAAGTTGGGACACCTCGACCTTATGGGCCAGCGCCCCGGCGCCCGCGTTGAGGAAAATTTAGAGAAGAAGAACCCCCACGACTTCGCGCTCTGGAAGTTAAGCAAGGAGGGCGCGGGGCGCGAGCAGGAGTGGCAATCCCCCTGGGGAGTCGGGTTCCCCGGTTGGCATATCGAGTGCACCGCCATGATCTTTAAGCTCCTCGGCAAGCAAATCGACATCCACACCGGCGGCGTCGACCATATCCCCGTGCATCACAACAATGAAATAGCGCAGGCCGAGGTTTTGACCCATAAGCAGTACGTGCGCTACTGGATGCACAACGAGTTTATTACGATCGAGGGCAAGAAGGTCAGCAAGTCGCTCGGCAACACTATCTACCTGTACCAAATTACCGACCGCGGCTACTCGCCGCGGTCGCTGCGCTATTTATTTTTGACGGCACACTACCGCTCGCCGATGAACTTTACCTGGGCTGCGGTCGAGTCGGCCGACACGGCCTTAGGCAAGCTCAACCGGATGTATCTCGAGCTGCCGCCCTCGGGCCTGCCGCCGGAGGACTCCTTTGCCAAGGATTTTTATGCCGCGCTCGCGGACGACCTGGACACGCCGCTCGCCATAGCACGGCTCTGGGAGGCGTTGCGCGACCAGCGCCTCTCCCCCGCGGTTAAGCGCAGCTGCCTCGCACTCGCCGATGCGATGTTGGGCCTCGGGCTGAGCGAGCCGCGTAAAAAAATGAGGCTGGAGGTCATCCCGCTCTCGCAGTTGCCCGAGGAGATCATCGCATTGGTGGACGAACGCGAGCAGGCAAGGCTCGCCAAAGACTTTGGCGTGGCGGATGACCTCCGCGCAAAGGTAGAAAAGCTCGGGTATACGGTCAAAGACTCCCCCGACGGCCCTAAAGTCTCGAAAAAGTAGTTTTTTCACTATCCCCTGTTTGTCCACCCGATACCCCACACGGCACACATTTGCCCCATGACTAAAGAATAGTACTCTTAGGGCATGGCCAAGGGCAAAAACGGTATGCGCATCCCGCCCCAGGCGCTCGAGACCGAGCGGGCCTTCCTCGGCGCCTTGATGATCCGCCCCGAGGCGATGGTTGAAAGTTCGGACATTATCGCCGAAGACGCCTTCTACGCCGAGAAGCACCGCATCATTTACCGGGCGGCGCTGGCGCTCTACTCCAAATCCGAGCCCATCGACATCGAGTCGCTCCGCGCAAAACTCGCCGACCAGGGCCTTTTGGAGCAGATAGGCGGTGTCGACTACCTCGCCGAGCTTGCGGCCGACGTCCCTGCGGCCTCGAACGCCCGCCACTACGCCGGCCAAGTGCAAAAAAAACACATGCTCCGCTCCTTAATAGACGCGGGCGAATATGTAGCCGAGCTCGGGTTTGACGAGAGCGAGGATTTGGAAGAGACCTTGGACAAGGCCGAAAAGAAGATATACGAAGTCACGTCGACCCCTACCCTCTCTAAGTTCACCTCGCTTAGCGATTCGCTCAAGGGCGCATGGGAGCGGCTCGAGCACCTGCACGAGCATAAGGACGAAATGCGCGGCATCCGCACGGGCTTTAAAGATTTGGACAACATGCTGGCGGGGCTGCAAAAATCCGACCTTATCATCCTTGCCGCCCGTCCGTCGGTGGGCAAGACGTCGCTTGCGCTCGACATTGCGCGGCAAACGGCGGTGCAGCACGGCACAGTGGTCGGGTTTTTTAGCCTCGAGATGGCCGCCCAGCAGCTTATCGACCGCATGGTCGCCGCCGAGGCCAAGGTCAACTCGTGGAGCTTGCGCACCGGCCACATCAACGACCAGGGCGACTGGGACCGCATCCGCGAGGCCTACGACAAGCTGGGGACAGCGCCGATATATATCAGCGACGAGCCGGCCAACAATATTTTAAAGATGCGCGCCACCGCCAGACGACTTAAAAAAGAACATGGCTTGGGCCTCCTGGTGGTCGACTACCTCCAGCTTATGGCGCCTACCCAGTCGCGCGGCTCGGACTCTATGGTCCAGCAAGTGACCGAGATATCGCGCTCGCTTAAGCACCTCGCCCGCGAGATGGACGTGCCGGTTTTGGCGCTCTCCCAGCTTTCCCGCGCGGTCGAGCAGCGCGGCGGCAAGCCGCGCCTCTCCGACCTGCGCGACTCGGGCTCAATCGAGCAGGATGCCGACGTGGTGATATTCATCCACCGCGACGACAAGACCAACAAGGAGAGCGACCGCCCCAACATCGCCGAAATACTCATCGAAAAGCATCGCAACGGCCCCGTGGGCAAGATAGAGCTCTTCTTCGACGAGAAGCGCACCACCTTCCAGACGCTGGAGAAGGCCGACATGGCGGCGTTCGACAGCACCGTCCCCGACTTTTGATATGCTTCGGCATAGCGAAGCAAAAAGTTCTCGAGAAAATAGTCTGGTGGATGTCCCCAGAGAGGGGCGGCCCGAGGACTTTTTCGAGAGAATCTTTTTGCGCAGCACTCTATGAACCCGATTGAGAAACTCACGCAATTATTCGAGCGTTTCCCCGGTATCGGGCCGCGGCAGGCGCGGCGGTTTGTGCAGTACCTCTTGGTAAGCGGCCAGGGCTCGCGCAACGAGATCGCCGAGCTCATCAAGAACATCGGCACGCAGACGAGCCAATGCAAAAAGTGCTACCGCTGGTTTTCGGCCCAAGGCCGATCCGCCTCGGGCGGAGTTTGTCCTATCTGTATCGAGCCCGGGCGCGACACGTCGCTGCTCTTTGTGGTCGAGAAGGATGCCGATATCGAGCCGGTCGAGCGTAGCGGCTTTAAGGGCCTCTACTTCGTGCTTGGGGGCACTATCCCCTTAGCGACTGACGACACGCAAAAATATATCCGCGAGCGCGAGCTTCTAAAGCGCGTCGGCGAAAACAATTTAAAAGAGATAATCCTCGGGCTCTCGGCCACGACCGAGGGCGACCACACCCGCGAAATTTTGCAGGAAAAGCTCCGCGAGTCCGGCGTTGCCGTATCCTCGCTTGGCCGCGGGCTCTCGACCGGGACTGAATTGGAGTACGCCGACCCGGATACGATATCGGAAGCTTTAGGCAACCGCCACTAAACAAACATCCAGACAGGTAGATCAAATCGTTCTCCACTTGTTGTATCTTTCGAGCGAATAGGGGGTATTAAGAGATTAGAGTGATTTGAGAGGACCAAGAGCTGACTGAGGTATATGTTTTGAGATAGAAAAGAAAACATTGGTACTCCTCTGTTCCTTTTCAAGGATGCCTGCTCCTGCTAACAACGCCAAATGTTTTGAGGTCGCTTTTAAAGAAAGTTTTAGTTCCTCTGCAATAGCAGTTACTGATGCATCTTTCCTCTTTTGTAAATATGCAACAATGGCAAGCCTGCGGCGATTGGCAAGTGATTTTAATACCCGTTCAGTCTCTTTATACTTCTCTACACCCATGGCAGCATAATGTACTATTCGTTCGAATAAGTCCATAAAAGTTCGAACTCGACCACCTTCCCGTGGTACTAGACAAAAAATGTTCTGAGTGTTAAAAGTTAACCTGAGTTTGTTCCCACCACACGGACACGGAGATTCACCATGTTCACTGTTGCTCTCTACACGACCCATGGTACACACGAGAATTTTCATGATAGGCGCAACACCCTATCTAAACTTGCTGGACATGAACTAAGAGGCCTCACCCTCCCGAACCCCCAAAGTCCTCGTAGGACAACTTCTGACCATTGCACTGCCTATCATCTAAAGGGCGGGGTCATAACGGTGTATAATCGCTCCAAATATATGTTCTGTATGGAGACCCCCGAAGCCCTTGACCCAATATTGAAGGAACTCAAAATCGATATTGAAGAAGTACATTTCTTGAGACCTCTTCGTTAAACCGACGTGGAAATCAAAGGGCCGCCCCTTTCGGGACGGCCTTTTCCTTTATGCGAGCTTCTTTATCTTGACCTCGAAAAACGGCTGGCGATGGCCGCGCTTTTTAAAATAGTTGGACTTTGCCTTGTACTTAATAACCACGACCTTCTTGGCGCGGCCGATTTTGGTGACCTCGGCCGAGACCTGTGCGCCCTTAATAAACGGGTCGCCGATAGTGGTGTCTTGGCCGTTGTCGACCAGGAGCACGTCGCTAAAGACGACCGAGTCCCCGACCTTGTGGTCGCCCTTAAGCTTCTCTATCTTGACGGTAGAGCCCTCCTCGACGAGGTACTGCTTGCCGCCGGTCTGGATTATCGCAAACTCTTTTGCCATGTAAAAACGCCCTCTGGGCGTCCTCGTACTCTAGCCCAAAAACCCCGGGTATGCAAGAAGGGGCCTAAAAAGGCGGATTTTCCTAATCCTTGCCCTCGAGTACCGGGCGGTCGAGCGCCGCAATATCGATATTAATCTCGGTCGCGCTGTCGATGCGCAAGACATCCTTTTCTATCTTGCCGAGCTCTTTGGTGCCCGCGTTGTAGTGGTTGACGGTGGTACTAAGCGACGCACCAAGTTTTTTATAGTAATCCTGATAGGCGTTAATGTGCCGGCCCAGGGCCTCGACGTTTTTGGCGATGTCCTTGGCGGCCTCCTCGATCTTAAACGCCTTAAAGCCGTAGAGCACCGACTGCAGGTACGCGGCAAAGGTCGTCGGTGACACAATGATGACCTTTTTTTCGTTGTACGCGTAATCAATAAGGTTTCTTGTATTTACTTTGACTGACCCCACTTCATTAATTAAAAGGTCGTAATATATAGCCTCGGCCGGGATATACATAAAGACAAACGGCAGGGTGCCGTCTTTAGGCCGTACATACTTGGCGCACTCGTCGATGCGTAGCTTGAGGTCGTTTTTAAACAGCTTCTCCATCTCCTCGCGCTGGACATCGTCGACCGCGCCGACCACGCGGTTGTAGTTGTCGAGGCTAAACTTTGCGTCAACCGGTATGACGCCCTCCTTGGTAAAGATGACGGCGTCGACCGTCTCTCCGCCGGGGAATCCGTATTGCATTTGGTAGGCAGTCGGCGGCAAAATGTTGCCTAAAATAAGCTCGAGCGACGCCTCGCCCAGGTTGCCGCGCTGTTTTTGGTGCTTAAGAACCTTCTCTAAATTTTGCAGCTGCTCGGCGATGGTAAACACCTGCTTGGTCGACTCTTGGGTTGCCGACACGCCCTTAACTACCTCGATAAGCTGGTCTTGCACCTGCTTGGTAATGGCCGACATAAGCCGGGCCCCCTGCTCGGACTGCGTCGACATAAACTCCGACATGGTTTTAGTGCCCTCGCCGAGCTTGCTGTCCATCGCGCGGGTAAGCTCGGCAAGCTGGTTTTGCAACAGCATCATGCCTTGCGTGTCCTGCGGCGCGGCCTGCCCGCGCTTAAAAAGCAGGTACACGGTGGCGATATTCCCCACCACCAGGACAATAAGTAGAATTATGAGCCAATCCATTGTAGTATCATGACATGACCCAAGCAGAGCTCAAAGAGGCGATGAAAGACGCCATGCGCGCCAAGGATAGCGTTAGGTTAGGCGTTATCCGCGGGCTTATATCGGCAGCAACCAACGAGGCCATTGCCAAGGGCAAGGGCCCAGACGGCACCTTAAGCGAGGAGGAGATACTGACCGTCATTACCCGCGCGGCAAAACAGCGCAAGGACAGCATTGAACAGTTTATAAACGGCGGCCGCCCCGAGCTTGCCGAGGGAGAGAAGGCCGAGCTTGCGATACTGGAGACCATGCTCCCCGCCCAGATGTCCGAGGCCGAGATCGTTGCCGCCGCCAAGGCCAAAGCGGCCGAGCTTGGCGTTACCGACAAGACCAAGGCAAACCAGCTTATGGGCGCGCTTATGAAGGACCTTAAGGGCCGCGCCGACGGCAATGCTGTTAAGGCGGTGGTTGACGCCCTCTTTGCCTAACCTCCCTTCTCCAAGGTGACACCTCGGATAGCCTGCCTGGCGTCTTCATTTGACTTTTAGGCCAAATTGGAGTATAATTGACACAGGATAGATTTTTGAGGAGGTCTCGATGGCAATGGCCGAGAAAAAATTCGATGCGGGCTTATCGAAGCTTCTCCCTGGGGAAGCCCCCCGGGCCACTAAGTTTGAGGCGGTCATCGCCCGCATCGAGGAGCAAATCGATCAGGGTCGTAAACGGCGCAGGTTTCTCACGACCAAAATGGTCGAGGGAACTAAAGCCGCCGAGGAGGAGGTGACATGAAATACCTCCCCTGCGATCAGATTGCGGCCGACACGCTGGAGACTCAGCGCAAGGTTGCAAAAGAAAGCGGTGTCCCGCTCTCTTTGTCTGTTACGATTGTCGAGCGTATGGTAAGCGAGGTTGAAGAGATCTATGCTGCAGGGACGCTCGACTTCGCGGAGACACTCGACGTCGTGTTATGGAAACAAGAATTCCGTCACGACGTCGAACGGACCGCTTACCACAAAGTGCTCGAGCTCGTCTTTAAGCGACGGGCAATCCACAAACAACAGGAGAACAGCCGGAGAGGAAGATATGCTCCGTTTACTCCTTTTTAAGCACGAACCGCCACGGTTTGTGCACATACTCCCCCGCATTCGGTATACCGATGCGGGGTGTCCTTTTTATATGCCGTGGGTTAATGGTGACTCCCCTATCCTCGACCCACAGGCCCGCCGCCCTGCCGAGCATGCGGCCGTTTAACTTTTTGTCTATTTTTAAAAACTTGGTCAGCTTTGCCGGCCCATCTAACGCTACAACATCCTCACATACTCCAGTATGTTGGGATGTCGTATTCTTGGCTAACCCGCGGATAAGTACTGCGGCGGGGTACTCCTCCCTCTCGGTCACGATGTTGAGCATCCAGTGCATGCCGTAGGTAAAGTACACATACAGGGTGCCTGGCCTCGCATACATGGGGGCGTTGCCCGGCGTCTTGCCGCGCCGCGCCTTAGACGCCAGGTCGTTAAACCCGTGGTACCCCTCCGTCTCGGTGATGAGTAACCTTGTTTCTTTTTTCCCAATTTTTCGGACCAGGTACTTCCCTATCAAATCCTTCGCCACCGCAAGTGTCGGGCGGTCAAAAAACGCGGGGCCTAAAACCTTTCGCATGGACTCAATATAACAAAAAGCCCCGCGGATGCGGGGCCTTCGCCATTGTGGACGTATTACCAGCGGAGATAGCCGGCCATGTCCTTAAAGTTTGCGTGCACGGGAACCTCGGTAAAGGCAAGCTCCTCGCCGACCCCTGCCTTTGGCGCAAGCAACAGCTGGCCTCCGACCGCGATAGTGCGGTAAAAGCAGCTGCGGGCATTGGTGTGGCAGGCGACCTTGTTGCCGAGCGGCTCGACCAGGTAAACAAGGGCGTCGCCGTCGCAGTCGATAAGCATGTCCACCACCCGCTGGACATTGTCGCTGGTCTCGCCTTTTTTCCATCGCGCCTTTTTGGAGGTCGAGTAGTAGACCGCCTCGCCGGTCTTAAGAGTCTCGTGCCAGCCCGCCTCGTCAACATAGGCGAGCATAAGCACGTCCCTGGTATTGGCATCTTGCGCGATAACCGGCAAAACGCCTCCTCGCTTCGCAAAATTAGGTTGTAACACTTTCATAACCCGCCTCCATCGATTGCCCAAACTCTGGGCGACATAGTATGCCGAAGATTGAAAAAAGACAACTTTTTTGCTATAAGTACTCTCACGGCCCTTTCGTCTAACGGTTAGGACAGTTCCCTCTCACGGAACAAATACGGGTTCGATTCCCGTAGGGGTCATGCAGGCAAAAGACCGGCTTACCGCCGGTTTTTTGCGTGCATAATTATCGACCGGGAATCGAACAAGGGAGGGGTCGGGAGGGAGGCTCAGCGTCCCTCCCGTGGAGGAAGCCTACGAAACCGAGAGGTTTCGTAAGAGCCGAAGGCTCAGGAGTGAGTGTTCCCGTAGGGGTCACCAAGTCAGAGTTTTTGGCACTATTCTCACCATAAGCCTTGGGTTATAATGGCGGCCCTCACAAAGAGTCGAGTGTTACAATTACTACCGAAATGGAACAGTCAAATAAAGGGCTTATCCTAAACCCCGAGGTCTTAAAATGGGCGAGGGAGACCGCTGGGGAGTCTCTTGACTCCACCGCGAATAGGCTCAACACCACTAAAAATGTGGTGGAGGAGTGGGAGCAAAAAGGTATGCCCCTCTCCTTTGCACGCTTACACGCGTTGGCTGATTTTTATAAGCGCTCGGTCGCGGCGCTAATGTTGCCCGCCATCCCTTTGGAACCCTCATTTCCTACAGATTTTAGGAGAGCGAGAGGACAATCAAAGACTTCAAAAAAGACTCGCTTGGCAATACGTCGAGCATGTCGTTTGCAAAATCTTGCGGCAAATTTAGCACAGGAATTGGGCGGCGATATTACGCTCAAGCTCTTTCGTATTTCAAACATTAACAACCCTGCGGCGTCGGCACAAAAGCTGAGGGAAGTCCTTGGTATTACCATCGAAGACCAAAGTGGTTGGGAAAATGAACGAGCGGCCCTAAAGCAATGGATAAGCGCTTTAGAGAAGGCGGGTGTCAGCGTCTTCCAAATGAGCATCCCTAAAGCAGAAGCGCGAGGCATCGCTTTGTCTGGCAATGGAGATAAAAAGTCTGCAATTGTACTTACCACTCAAGATTCAGTGAGGGGCCGCATATTTACTTTGTTCCACGAGGTGGGCCACTTGTTGTTGGGAGAGTCAGGCATTTGTAATCTAAAGAATCTCAATAGTCGCGTACGAAGTGAAAATGAATATGAGATATTCTGTGATGAATTTGCGGGCAATTTTCTTCTTCCCGTTGGTACTCTTAACAGTGATGGACTCTTTACCACTTTTTTGGACGGACTCGGCCTCTCAATTCTTCGCAGAATTTCTCTCAAATATAAAGTCAGCCAAGAGATGGTGCTCGTACGCTTGTACCGCACTCAGAAGCTCTCTTATACCGTTTTTAGAGAGCTCTTGAAATTGGCTCAAGAAAAGAGAAAGCCTACGTCTGACGGCTTTCAGTTACCTCACCAAAAGTGTATAGGGGAAGTTGGTCGTCCTCTCATCTCTCAAACCTTTGACGCCATGAAAAAGGGCAAATTAAATGTTGCTGATGCGGTCTCATACCTTGGATTGAGCAGAAAACATTTCAAACGCTTACATGGGCTTATTTGAAAAGTATGAGGACACTCTTTACTCCCGAACGGATTTACTGCTTCGACTCCTCAGTATTAATGCAAATAGCGGAAGACTATCCGCCTGACATTTTTCCTACGTTATGGTCACAGCTGGAGGAACTCATAAAGAAGGGGGTGGTGCATTCGGTACACGAGGTGTTGGCGGAGATAGAGGCAGGTAACGATGACCTTTGTGACTGGGCAAAAAGAAACAGCGGACTATTTATATCGCTCGAACTTCATCACCAACAACGCGCACAAGAAATTGTCGTCGCGCATCCCACGCTTGTGGATGCCAGTAGGCAAACACCCCAAGCAGACCCGTTTATAATCGCGCACAGCCTAATTGATGGTTGCGTGGTTGTCACCAAGGAGAACGCGGCGCAACCTAATCAAAAAAGAAAAAAGATACCTGATGTCTGCGCTAAGGAAGGTGCGGAATACATCAACGACCTCAATACGCTCTTTCGTGAGTTTCACTGGTCTTTTTAAGCCTATGGCCTATAATTGGGCCAGCCGATTGAGTTCATCTCCGACTATCTCCAAGGGAGCTCCTGGTGTTTATCCCGCTTCTTAAGGACTTGGCGGGTCGACGCCAATAGTATCAGTCAATCAGCATTGCCCAATGAAAAAGCATGTTGTTCATCGCTCCAGCAAGACTGGTCGCTTCGTGACGAAGAAGTTCGCCAAAAAGCACAAGTCGATTACTGAGCGAGAAATAGTGCCGTAAGGCACACGGCTATCCCTTCGGGGGTAGTCGAATATGACCTCAATCTTCTATTTTTAACCCTACCTAGAAAAGAGAAACCCCGCACCAAGTCGAGCGCGGGGCTCTCTCGAGACGGGGTCTGGGGTCAATTTGGCGGTGGGCTACTGAAGGAATGATTCCTCCTTCTTGCGATCGTCGCTCTGCAACCACGCTTCGTGTGCGAGCCCAACCATTATGTCGGCGACCATGCCCGAAATCATCTTGTCGAAGTAGGGCTGGTAGCCAGAGCAGGTCACCACAAGGCCGCGCCGCTTGACGCCACCCCAGTACGGAGTGTCGCCGGGGAACAGTAGATGCGGGATACAATCCGTACGATCGTCGTTACGGTCGTGCCAGAGCTGGAGCGCTTTGCACCGGGCGATATCGTCGAAGGGATACGCCCACTTCTTCTTTTCACCGCGGCTGTGTTCCTCGAGTGTTACCGGATGCAGTTGATAATCCGGCCAAGAAGGATAAGAAGGTCGGTCATCCTTCATCCCCGGCACAAGGACGACGATATGATGGTTTTCGCCGTCGAGACGAAAGATGCGCGGCACTGACGTGACAGCGAGCACTGTCGCATGTATCGCTTGTTGAGCAATTGCCAGGGTGAGGAATTTTGGTGTAACTAACGGCAGTATGTGGGGCACGATAGCCTCCTTCCAGTTGGCGTTGAAGAACTTACTTACTCTGAAATATATATCGAGACCATATACACGTCAAGCAGTCAAGGAACTGTGATTCGCCCCGGTCACCGTTATTAGTAGCGCAACGCATTACCGCCGTTTCCACTCCGCGTCTTGGCGGACCAGGAGTTCGCGGGCGCGCTCGGGCTCAAGCATCAGCTCCTCCACCACGCGCTCCATGCGCATCGATTGGGAGCCTTTGACCAAGACCACGTCGCCCTCCCCTACCCAATTTTTAAGGTCGGCCCCCGCCTTGCGCGCGTCCTCGTACTGAAATATTTTTTCATCCCTCAGGCGGTTGTCGAGCGCGCCCTGCGCGATATCGCGGGCGCGAAAGCCGATGGTCACCAGCAAGTCGCATACCTTGGCCGCCTGCGCACCCGCCTTGCGGTGCGCGTCGACCGAGTGGCGCCCAAGCTCGAGCATATCGCCAAGTACTACGATGGCGCGCTTGGGGTTTATCAGCGTGAGCGTCTCGAGCGCGGCCTCTACCGCCGCGGGCGAGGAGTTGTACGTGTCGTCGATGATGAGTGAGCCTTTAAGCCCGGGCAAAAGACGCATGCGCCCCGGCGGCGGCTCATAGCCCGCGAGCCCCTCGAGTATCGTTTGCAACGGGAGCCCCAGCGTATGCCCCACCGCCGCGGCGGCGACACCCGATAAAAACGAGTGCGTGCCGACCGTGCCGGCTATTTCGACGGGGGCGGATTCTCCCTCGACAGTGATGGTCGCGCGCATGCCAACCGGCATCCCTTTTTTGCGGCCCACAGGTTGCGCTCGCACGAGTGCAAAGTCGCTCGCGCGCACGTCGGCGTCGGCATTAAAGCCAAACAACAGCACCCGCGCGTCGGGGAACGGCTCGTGCCGCTCGAGCGCGCGGGTATGCGGGTCGTCGGCATACAAAAGCAGCGTCCCACCCGGTCGGATACACTCGATAAGCGCGGCTTTTTCCTCCACCACGGCCTCGGGCGAGTCAAAAAACTCGACATGTACCGGCGTCTCGGGCAGCCGAGTAATGACCGCAATATCTACCTTAAGCCAGTTTACGAGCGAACGGATGTCGCCTGGGCGGTCGGCCCCGATTTCGAGCACCAACCACTCGGGGTAGGTACCGCGCATAACGATGAGCAGCAGCCCATCAAAAATATTCTGCATCCACCGCAGGGGGTTGCCCCACGCATTTTGGAGCCCGAGGATAGTGAGCGGCAAGCCTATTTCGGAGTTGTAGCTTTTCTCCGACTTGCGCACGTGGGTTGTCTTGGCAAGCACCGAGAAAATCGCGTCTTTGGTCGACGTCTTGCCGACACTGCCGGTGATGGCGACGATCTTTGGCTTGTATGTGCGCAGCACCACCCGCGCCTCTAAGGTCAGTATGGTGATTACTATTTTTTTTAAAAATTCTTTCATCCCGTTAGAGATAGGAAACGTTTTAATCGGTTGTTTAAATATCGCTTGCCCATTCCTGATTTTAAATATTTCTCTCGAGCCCGAGCATCATCTTCATTTTTGCACGCCTCGTAGTATATCAGTTCGTAAGGGCCGCGTGATTTTGTCCATGTACTTTTACCGGTTTGATGCTCGTTGAAACGTTTCCGAAGATCTTTGGTTGAACCGGTGTACCAATAATTATTTTTTTGACTTTTTATAACGTAGACATACCACATACTTATATCTCTAACGGGATTTATCGATCCGGCGGGATGTTGTAATAGTTGAGGAGGAATTCGGTAAACGTATGGAAGGGTCCGGCCCATGTCTGCGAGGCGAACGGGGCGCCCACCGGCTCCTGCGCGTACAAAAACACGACGAACTTCGGATCGAAGCTGGGGAAGTACCCGAAAAAGCTGTGCAAATACCTGTCCGTATAGTAGCCGCCGCCGTTTGGGTTCGCAACCTGGGCGGTACCCGTCTTTGCCGCCACCGAGTGCCGCTCTATTTTTATCTTACCGTCGGCGAGCGCCTTGTCGACCACCTCGGTCAGCATGCGGCTTATCGCGGTCGAGGTCTCCCCTTTTAATATCCGTACCGGCTCGCCCCAGCCGAGCTCCCGCTCGAACCCCCGCTCGTCGCGCACCGCGCGCACCAGGTGCGGGGTTACCAGGTACCCGCCGTTGCCGATGCTTGCGAGCGCGCGTGTCATCTGCACCGGCGTTATCGCGATACCCTGGCCGAACGATGCCGTGTTGTGCTCCACTCGCCGCGAGCTCTTGAGGTTGTCAGTGAGCCCGCGCAGCTCTCCTGGCAAGTCCACCCCCGTCTCCTCGCCGAATTTATAGCGATCCAAAAAGTACTCGCGCATGGTGTCGGGCCCCATTTTGGTCGCGACAAAGGACGCGCCCAAGTTGAGCGACTCGCTTAAGACCTGCTGCATCGTAGTGCCGGGCCCCCGCGCCCTAAGGTCATGGTTGCATATTTTCTTCTCGTCCATCTCGATGCACCCCGTGTCGTTGTAGGTCGAGCTCTCGGTTATCGCGCCCGAGTCGAGCCCCGCGGCGAGCGTCAACGGTTTCATGATAGAGCCCATCTCATAGACGCTCTCGGCCATCGGGTTGCCGAAAATCAGCGGGTCTTCCTGCATATTAAACTCGTTGAGGTCAAACGTGGGGTATACCGCCATGGCGAGTATCTCACCGGTCATCGGGTCCATGACGACCCCGCCGGCAAGGCGCGGCGACCAGTGCGCACCGTACTCGGCCAAGGTGCGCTCGAGCTCCGCCTGCACGGTCGGCTCTATTGTGGTAATAATATCGCCGTAGGAGGGTGTGCCGGAGAGCGCCGATTGTAACCCGCCGAAGAGCTCGACGAAAAAGTTTTTATACAAATTCTCCCCCGGGCGCGCGAGCGTGTGCTCGTAGTAGCGCTCGAGGCCGTACCGGCCTTTTTGCTCGTCATCGTTGTTATACGCGACAAAGCCGAGCGTCTGCGCCGCCAGAGAGCGGCCCGGGTAGTAGCGCTGATGCCCTTTTGAGTCCTCCCCGAGCGGCCGCAGGGTCGCCGCGACGACCCGCTCGCCCGCTTTGTCGGTAAAGTAGATGCCCCCGCGGTTAAGCAAGGGGTCCTTGGTAACGACAAGCTGCGCGTCGGCTTTGCGCGCGTACTCTTCGCCGTGGACGATCTGCACCACATAGAGCCTCCCCACGATGACGAGCGCGCCGAGCACCAAAATGCCGGTTACGACCCGCACGCGGTTCGTAAAGCGCGCGGCGCTCGGCTTCGGGGGGGTCGGCATACGCTAGCGGCTCGCGCCGCCTCGCGTCTCGCTGCGAGTCGAGCCGGGCGCGAGCGAGAGGCCCTCCCCGCCAAAGTACACGGTTACCTGCGAGCTCGGCTCGACAAACCCCATCGCGCGGGCAAGCTCCGGGGTAAGCGCCTTCGAGCGCTCGAGGTAGATTGCTTGGAGCGTGCTTACCTTGGATTCGATGGAGGATATTTCGCTCTCCACGCCGCGCAGTTTTGCCGCGTGCGACACCGCCAACAGCAGGAACGCCCCGTAGCAAAAGACCGACACCGCGCACAGTGCCGCCAAGGCCCCCGCGGTTTTGGCCGAATATTGGTTGTAAAGTGCCAGGTACTGCATATTAGTCGCGCGCCTTTTCGATCGCGCGCAGCTTGGCGCTGCGGGATGCCGGGTTTTTTATAATTTCCTCGCGGGTCGGCGCAAGCGGTTTTTTTCGGCCCAGGGCCGATCCGCCATGGGCGGAGAATTCTCGGAACAATCTTTTGACGATCCGGTCCTCAATGGAGTGGAAGGTGATGACCACGAGGCGCCCGCCGGGCGCCAGGATGCTCCACGCGCCGCGGATACCCTGCTCGAGCGCGCCGAGCTCGTCGTTGACCGCGATGCGCAACGCCTGGAAGGTCTTGGTCGCCGGGTGGATCCGCCGGCCGGCGGAGCCGCGACGGTACGCCGCCGGCACCGAGTCTTTCACAAGCTCGACAAGCTCGAAGGTGGTGGCAAACGGCTGGAGCGCGCGGCGATTGACGATAGCGGCCGCGATGCGCCGCGCAAAGCGCTCTTCGCCATAGCCATAGAGCGCGTCGGCAATGGCCTTCTCGCTCCAGGTGTTAAGCACCTCGGCGGCGGTAAAGCCCGAGCGCGGTTGCCCGCCATAGCTCATATTGAGCGGCTCGTCGTGCATAAAAGAGAACCCGCGGCCGCTTGCAAGCTGCCCGCGGTTCCACCCCAGGTCGAACAGGGCTTTATTTACCTGCCTGCCGGCAGGCAGGTTTTTTTGAACAAGTTCTTTAATGTCGGCAAAGTTGCCGACAATGTCCGCTTTCGACGCCGGGTCGGCGTCTATGGTGATGAGTTTTACTTTTTGCCCCTGCCTGCCGGCAGGCAGGGCTTTTTTGATGGCGGCGCTGTGTCCGCCTGCCCCAAACGTCGCATCGACGACTACGTCGCCTTTTGCAAGGCTCAGCGCCTCGAGCACCTCTGCCGTCATGACCGGCTTGTGTTCCGATACCTGCTCGCGAACCGTATCGCCCTCCTCTCGACGGGAGCGATGCGAACCACGAACAGGTATCGAAGCAAAAGTCATCGTGTGCATGGTTTAAAGGATCCCCAAATCGCCCAAGGCCTGCGCCATTTGGTCGGCTCCGCGCTCGATCCGGCGCTTGTACTCCTCCCAGGTCTTGTCGTTCCAAATCTCGATGCGGTCGGAGACTCCGGCGAGTACGACACGCGATTTAAGGTCGGCGAAGTCTTTGAGATACTCCGGTATGAGGATGCGCCCCGCGCCGTCTACCTCCGTCTCGCTGGCGCCGGCGAGGATAAACCGCGACAGACCGCGCGTGTCGGCTTGCCCGACCGGGAGCGCGGTCAATTTCTCCGCAATTTTCTCCCAGCTTTTTTGCGGGAACATAAAGAGACAGGTGTCGAGCCCGCGCGTCACGACAACTTTGCGACCCACCTCCTTGCGGAATTTCGAAGGCAACGAAAGCCGCTTCTTGCTGTCGAGTGTGTGTTGGTATTCGCCGATAAGCATGCTGTGTTATTCTCAATGTCCCACTCTATCCCACTACAATACAGTATATTCCACATTCTCCCACACATACACAAGTTATCCCCACTACGCCTGAAGGCCAAGTGAAGCCATTTTCTGGCGTGCTTCTTGACATTTTAATCATTTTGATATACTCTACTCCCTTAGGAGAGGACAGGGCCGCCACAAAACGAGGAGAGGAATTCTCAGATGCGGAAGAAAGAAGAAGGTAAGGAGCTTGCAAAGCTCCTCAAGTGGAATACCTATTCGGTTTTCTTAGTGGGCCTGATACTCATCGCCACCGTCGTGCTCATGGTGCTGATGATCGAGCAAAAACGACGGTCGATGGGGCTCACCCACTACGACCGAGTACAAATGGATCGGCTGGTTAACTCGCTTCAGTGACCGGCCCCAGGGCTGCCACGCGCACGCGCGCGTGGCA
>CAYIWV010000001.1:33678-42808 GCA_964367315.1 uncultured Candidatus Saccharibacteria bacterium
CCCCCGGCCGCCCCGCCGCCGGGGGTTGGGGCAGCCCTCAACTTTTTCAGTTATCCCCCACTCGTAATATTTACAGCAGTGCTTCGTCGTGGTATATAGAGTCTAGGACAGTATAAAAAGAAAGGATGCCAGGATGCGAAAATGCAAAACCTGCAGCAAACAGCTGCGCATGGCGCGGTACTTTTGCTCAAAATCCTGCGAAGAGGCATACGTGCCTCCGATAAAGAAACTATGGCGGCAGTTTTCCTGGTCGCGCTGGCAAGCCAGTGCGTCGACGAAAGAAGCCCCCGGACGACTTTAGATCGTCAAGAAATCACCCACTGCCTCTCCGCCACCATGCGGAGAGGTGTTTTGTTTTATTGCGCCGCTTCGCGCAGTCTCTGTAAAACAAAGTCGCGCGGGAGGCTTGCCAAAAACCACCCAGCCTTGGGGCCGCTCTCTTTTCCCAAAAAAATCTGGTAGATCGCTTTAAATTCTTTCGACTCGTGGAGTTTGTGATGAATATCTTCTGCCGAGGGCGATGTCGCGATAAAGTCGGCGAGATCGCCGAGCACTTTCTTTTGCGTACCGCTGAGCGATACCTGCGGCATCTTATCCTGCAGCGTAAACACGTATTTCTCCGGCGCATACGCCGCAAGCCAGCGCGTGGCGTACGTCGCGCGCTCGGCGAGCTCTGCCCTATCGGCCTCGGGGAACTCTTTGTAGATATCCATGTGCGGCATCTGCACCACGAATGCCACGTGGGAAAAGCGCGGATACTGTTGCGCGGGAGGCAGAGCCCGGCCGGGATGGATAAGTTCGAAAAGGCGCGCGTAGTCGTCGTCTTTTATAGACTGATATTGCTCGGCGAGCTTGTCATATTGATCGTATAAGATAGGGATGGTGTCGCCCTCCGGGTCAAAGTTAATGGCCTGGTGTATCTCTTTGCCAAGCAACGCCAGCCGCAAAATTTTTGGCGGCACAAGGTCGGCAATTTCCTTTGCGCTCGACCCCCGCCCTTTGGACGAGGACATTTTCTTGCCGCCGACCAAAAAGAATTCGTACGGCGCGTCGACCGGCGGCTCGTAGGTAAAAACCTCTTTGGCAATATGCGCGGCCACGTCTCTGGCGCCGCCCTTGGTAGAGTGGTCCTTGCCGGCACCCTCGACATCAACGCCGATGACCCGCCATTTCGCCGGCCACTCGACCTTAAAGGGGAACTTTGCTTTGCCGCCGAAGGGCGAGACGGTACCGTTATGCCCGCAACCTTGCGCCCATTTGACCATCGCCGGCTCGCAGGTGTACGACACTTGTGTGCCATCCCACGCAAAGACACGCGTGGTACCTACCTTGCCGCAGTTTTCGCAGATGACCGCCAACGGGTACCAGTCGTCGGGCTTTTGCGAGCCGGATACTTCTTTGTAGATACGGCGGATATCGGCGGCGCGGTCGAGCGCGATGCGTATCGCATCGTCCATTTTGCCCGCGTAATACAATTCGCTCACGTTGTAAAACTCCGGCGCAAAGCCCGCGTGGACAATGACCTCTTTAAACTCGCCCGCGAAGTACTCGGCGAAGTTCGCCGCCTTCCCGTCCGGGGACGGGATTTTATTGAGCGGCATCCCCATGTGCTGTTTAAACGACTCCGGCAAGTACTCGGGGAAGCCGTCCATCGGGTCCATGTCGTTAAACTCGTACTTAAAGACGTTTGGCACCCCTTGGGCAGTGAGCGCCTCGGCGATGGCGCCGTGGATAGCGACGCCGCGCATGGAGCCTATGTGTACGCGGCCCGACGGGGTCTTTTCGTCCCGTATGACGATAGTGCCGCCCTTTGCGCGCGCCTTGGCCTCGGCTGCTATCCTCTCTGCCCAAAACATTCCTTTATTGTAGCCCTATTTTGGTATTTCCCCGACACTTGACATTTTATGATTTATGGTATATTCTAAAGGAAGAACTAACGTATTGCCTATTGCCCGTGGGGGCAGGGCCACAACTTGGAGGACTGATTATGACGATTCGCTCGCTTCTCGTTGCCGCAGCTGTTGCAATCCCGACCATCGCGTCCGCCGCCGACATGCCGGCCAAGGCTCCCGGAGCCCCAGCGTCGACATGGAGCTGCGGCGCGTTCGAGCGAGTAACCAAGGGCTTGCTGTACGAAGGCGGTTTCTTCGGCACTCGCGAGTGGTCCACCATGACCTTCGTCGGCTGTTCGCAGCCAAAGGGCGGATGGGACTTCGACATCATCGGCTTCGTGCCGCTCAAGGGCGGCGTGGCCGATGAGGTGGACTTCGAGGGCGGCTATACCTGGGTCTCCGGCAACTGGTCTTTGAGAGCCGGTGCCGGATACTGGAACGTGCAAGCCGTCCCCGGCTCGCGCTTTCAGATCTGGGATACCCGCATCCAGATCAACTACCAGATCGACCTCGGCAAGGGCCTCGCGCTTACCCCGTGGGTGCGGCTCAACCATCAATACCTGGATGCGCCGAGCTTCAACGACCGGGACTTCAACATCGGCGCCGGCGGAGTGCTTAAGGCGGCGCTCGGGACGTGGGGCAACGCCTCAATCGAGGCGGCGCACTTCTACCACACCAAGTCGTTCGGCCCGGCACAGCACGTCACTGCCGTAACCGCGGAGATGATGTTCGACCTCGGCACGCATCACGGATTCGCGGTGAGCGCGGGTCCGTGGGGGCGCGCAACGTGGGGCAATATCCTCGGCACGCCGAGCAACCACGACTTCAATTCCTCTTTCGGGGTCAGGGTCGCGGCCTTCAATTGACCGCTGGCTCGACCCCCACCCTCACCCCCCGGCCCGAAAGGCGCCGGGGGATCTTTTTTGCCTTATTTTGAGCCTGTTTTAGGCTCCCTCGGGGGATACTTGACAAATTAGTCAATATAGATTATAATGACATTAGTCTCGATGAGACCCCGGGGGCCTAATTTTCCCGGATCACAACGCAACGCAGACAACCTTTGGAGGTACCAATGCGTCGCTTGGCCATCATCTCTGCTCTTCTCACTTCCTTCATCGCGGCGCCAGCCATTGCGGCCGACGTGCGCGTCCCGCAACAGCCTATCTCTCACTACGACGTTCGCAGCGTCGGTGGATTCTACATCACCGGCTTCGGCGGCTACAGCCGCGGCCAGCTCGAGGAAGACTACGGCGATTACAGTTACACGCCCTTCAAGCCGAAGGGTTGGGTCGCCGGCGCGGGCCTTGGCTACGACCACCGCTTCTCGAATGGAGTTATCCTCGGTCTCGTGTCCGACTTCGCCCTCACAGGGCAGAAGGGCTCGAAGACCAACAGCTACTCGTTCGGTGATTGCTGGTGGGATTGCTACTCGGTCAACGTGACCGAGACCTACGGTGCGCAGCTCGAGTGGCTGGGTACCACTCGCGGCAAGCTCGGCTACGCGCTCGGGTCACTCACCGTCTACGGCACTGGCGGCGTGGCATATGGGAAGGTGCGCCACTCCTTTACCTCCACCACGACGACGTCATGGGACGACAACTGGTCGTTCCGCTCCAAGCGTGACCAGTTCGGTGTGGGCTGGACGGTTGGCGTGGGCGCCGAGTGGGCGATGATGCAGAACCTGGCGGTGTTCGCCGAGTACCTGCACGTCGACCTGAACCTCGCTCACCTCTCCGAATCATGGAACGGCGGCACGTACACCACCTCGACCCGCATGACCGATGACATCGTCAAGGCCGGCGTGAAGTGGACCTTCTTGTCCACGAACTGACTGCCCCCTCGCGCGGATGCGCAAAGCCCCGGGATTTCCCCGGGGCTTTTTCTATGTGCAGGCGGAGCAAAAACGTTCTGCGGCGGGGTTTCTCGTATATCTCCCCAGAGCAGAACGTTTTTGCGAAGCTTACTCGACTTTCAAAATTTTATATTTCTGCGTCCCGCGCGGGGTGTGGAAGGAAAATTCCTCCCCCTTCTTTTTGCCGAGGAGCGCCGCGCCGAGCGGCGAGTGGTAGGACACTTTGCCCTGCAAGATGTTCGCCTCCTCGGCGCCGACAATGGTGTACGTGTGCGCGTCGCCATCCTTGCCGATAGGCTTGACCGAAACGACCGAGCCCATGCCCACCGTGTCGGTCTTGCCGCCACGCACGATTTTTGCGCTCTTTAAAATAGACTCGAGCTTGCCGATGCGCTCTTCCACTGCACCTTGCATTTCGCGCGCTTCCTGATACTCGGCGTTCTCGGAGAGGTCGCCGAGGCTGCGTGCGTACTCGAGCTGCTCGGCCACCTCGCGGCGGCGGGTCGTGCGCAACTCGTCGAGCTCACGGCTGAGCTCTTCGAACTTTTCTTGTGAAATGAGTTCCTCCATAATCCGCAAATATCCCCCTGCCGGGGATGTCTTGGACTCGTAGTGTAGCGGTTGGCTAAAACAAAAGCAAGTCCTCTGCAGCCGGCGCCGGCGCTACTCCAAATAGTGCGGCATCGTATCCCGGAGCGCAACGAAAAAGTCGTACAATGCGGCCGATGCGCCCACCAGCGTCCCCGCCGGCGCTTTTTCGAGCACGACGGCATAGGCATAGTGCGGGTTGGAGTAGGGCCAAAAGCCGATCATCCAAGAGTTCTGCCGCTCGTTGCGCACGCCGACCTGGGCGGTCCCCGTCTTTGCCGCGACCTCCACATACGGCAGCTTGACCGCGCCGGCAATGCCGTCGGTGACGCCCATGCGCATGCCTTCGCGGGCTATTTGCAGCGCGTGCGCGTCGATTGCCACGGGCATACCCTCCGGCGTCGAGCTTGCGATAAGGGTCGGGGTACGCAACGTACCGCTCGCAAGCGCCGCGACGGCGCGCACGGCCTGCAAGGGAGTCACCTGCGTGCCGTACTGCCCTATCGCCGTGTGGTAGGTATTACCCAAGCGCCACTCCGGGTCGTCGGGGAACGTCTCGGCTTTCCACTCCGGCGTCGGTATCGTGCCCACTTTGGACGAGTAGCCGGCGAGCCCCGCGTCCTGGCCATACCCGAAGAGCTTAAGGTACTTGTCTATTAAACGCACGCCCATGCCCTTTTGGTCCTGGTAGCCGCCGCCCACCGCATAGAAGTAGACGTCGGATGACACGGCAATGGCCTCGCGCGCGTTCGTCCAGCCGTTGGCCCGCCAATCGCGAAAGATAGTCGGACGGCCGCGGTCGTACGGGTTGGGGACGCTTATCGAGCCGCTGGAGTAGATTGATTTATGTTCGTCGATGACGCCCTCGGCGAGCGCGCCTACCGCCACAATCGGTTTGACGATAGAACCCGGCGCATAGAGCCCGTCGACCGCCCGGTCCAAAAACGGGAGCCGCGGGTCGGCATTAAACTGCGCAATCGCGTCGGTCTCGCCGCTCGCCATGGCGCTCGGCGAGTACTCCGGGTAGCTCACGAGCGCCACAAGCTCGCCGGTGCGTACATCCATAACGACGCCCGCGCCGCCCATATACTTTGCCGCCTCGACGCGGCCCGCAATGGCGTCGTACAGGGCCTGCGACACCTCGGCATCGATCGAGAGCGCGAGCGCCTCCCCCGCCACCGCCCTGCGCACCGTCGCTTCGGAGACAACGGTGCCGCGTGCATCGGTCTCGGTCAATTTTTTGCCGCCCACCCCGCGCAGCGTATCGTCGTAAACAAGCTCGGCGCCGGCAATGCCTTTATACGAGTCGCTCCAGTAAAAGCCTGCTGTATCTTTTCCCGGCGGTTTCACATAGCCGACCACATGCGCCACGCCCCGGTACCCGCTGTAGGAGCGTTTTGCAAAGTCGTCCTCCACAGACGCACGCTCGTTCCACGCCAACTCCCTGCCGGCCCTATCCGCGATAATCCCGCGGTCGGCGAAAACGTTGCTCTCCGCCAGCTTATTGTCGCGTGCTTGCGCGGCAAACGCTTGCCCGCGCAGGAGCTGCAGCTCGCCGGCGCGCACCAAGAGCACCAGCGCCGCAAAAAGGATGATTGACCCTGCGGCGATAAACGCCCCACGCGGCAAGGGCCGCTCGATCCGGCCCTCGAACCGCTCGGTGTCGAACTGCGCCAGGTTGCTCGCGTCGATGAATATTTCGTCGGGGTCAATTTCCTGGCTTTTGCGCCGCGTGCCGAATATCCGCCGAAATGGCCACATCCTTAGAGTGTATCAGGGGTGGCTCGGTCGAAGAAATATGCAGCGCCCCAATACCGGAGCGCGGCCACCGCGAGCGCCGCAAGCGTGAAGGGAAAGTACAAAAAGCCGAACGGCGCCGCAGGCGCGCCCCAGGCGATATCGAGCAAAAGGCCTATCAGGAGCCCCGCGACGAACCGGCCCGAAAGCGTCGCAAGCAGTACGCCAAGCACGGAGAGGGGCCACAGCGGTATGAGGAACCCGACCGCCGCAAGGGCGAAGGAGACGGCGTATATCCACCGGGATGCGGAGTTCATCATGCGTTATTGCCAGATCTCGACGAACCGGGCGTTTAAATCCGCCGGTAATGAAAAGTATACCGTCTCAAACGACTCCCCCGCCTTGGCCTCCACATGGACCGCCTCGGCAGTGAGACCGAGCCCGACCGAGGGCAGCGAGACGAGGTCTCCCGCCTTGGCGCCGGTACCCGCCGGCACCTGCGCGTGCATCGAGCCTCCGCCCTGACCTTCGACCGAGATGGGCACCGTCTTCGCCCCCACGTGCAGCATCCCTTGGTGGATGATCCCCGCGGCAGAGTAGAGCGTGACGCGCGAGGAGTTTGTATACACCTCGGAGACATAGCCGACGAGCGCGGAGCCGCCGAGGGAGACCAGGGAGCCGCCGAGCACCCCCTCGTCCTCCCCCGCATCCACCAGGAGAGTATCGTACGGCAGCCCGGGCGGGCGCTGCAGGATTGCCGCGAGCGTTGCAGAGCGCCCCGCCGCGCGGTTGAGCAGTGCTTTAAGATCGAGATTTTCCCGGTAGAGCGTGTCGCGGTCGGCAAGCCGGGCGTTAAGCCGCGCGACCTCCGCGCGCAGCCGCGAGGAGTCGGTCTCGCCGAGCGCATTGCGTGCCGCGACGAGGGGCGCCCCCGCCTGCCACAAAAGCCCGCTGAGCGGCGCGCGCGCATACCACGCGGCGATGACGAGCGCGACGATTGCCGCCGCGCCAAGCACCCGCGGGAGCCGGGGCTTGCGGCGCTTGCTGATGATAAATGGCGCGCTCGAGAGCATAGTGGTGATGAAAAACTAAAGGTCGTCGTCGTGCTCGATAAGCAGGTCTTGGTGGAGCTCAAGGTTCTCCAGTATGACGCCGGTGCCGCGAGCGACTGCCGTGAGCGGGTCATCCGCTACCGCCACGGGGACCTTAAGCCACTGCGCGAGCAGAGCGTCGAGCCCGCGGAACTGCGCGCCGCCGCCGGTGAGCGTGATGCCCTGGCGCATGATATCGGAGAGTATCTCCGGCGGCGTGGTCTCCAAGACCTCGCGCACCGACTCGATAAGCGTGTCGATGGATTGCGAGATGGCCTCGCGGATGTCCGAGTCGGTCAGCAGTATCTCGCGCGGCAAACCGGTAATGAGGTCGCGCCCGCGCACGACCGCCTCCAGGTGCCCCGCCCCCTCGGAGACGGAGCCTATCGCGATCTTGACCGCCTCGGCCGTCTTCTCGCCGATTAAAATTTTAAACTCGGAGCGCACGTAGGAGATGATGTCCTGGTTGAGCTTCTCCCCCGCGACGCGCAACACTTTGGAGCGCACGATACCGCCCAGGGAAAGCACCGCGATGTTGACGGTCCCGCCGCCGATATCGACCAGCATGGAGCCGGTCGCCTCGCGTATGGGCAGGCGCACGCCGAGCGCCGCGGCGATCGGCTCCTCGACGATATGCACCTCGCGCGCGCCGGCACCGCGGGCGGCGTCTTTGACCGCGCGCATCTCGACGTTGGTAATGCCGCTCGGCACCCCGATGACGGCGCGCGGCCCCAGCATCTTTTTCGAGACGCCCTGCGCGCGGTTTATCAGGTAGGCGAGCATTTCCTCGGTCGCCTCATAGTCGGAGACGACGCCGTCAACCAACGGGCGCACCGCAGTAAGGTGCCCCGGCGTGCGGCCGAGCATCGCTTTTGCCGTGGCGCCGACCGCCACCACCTGCCCTGTTTTGTTGTTGACGGCGACGACCGAGGGCTCCGAGACGACGATGCCCTTGCCGCGCAGGTACACCAGCGTGTTTGCCGTGCCTAAATCTATCCCGACGTCGTTAGACAACAGCGGGAGCAGGCGCCGGGTAATGATGTTACGCATGAGAAAGCTCTGCAATAATTTCTGTAAGGCTTTTGTGCGAAGTGGTGCCGCTTGTGCGCGCGACGCATTCGTACGTGCCGGCGGCGACCGTCTTTTCGGACACGACAAGGCGCAGCGGGATGCCGATGAGGTCGCTGTCGGCAAATTTTTCTCCCGCGCGGCGGTCGGTATCGTCCCACAGCGCCTCGACCCCCGCCTCTTCTAATGACCGGTACAATTCCTCGGCCTCTTTTGTTACCTCGTCATTGTCGCCCAAAGAGACGATATGCACCGCAAAGGGCGCAATTTCTGCAGGCCACACCAGGCCCCGCTCGTCGCTTAGCACTTCGGCGACGGTCGCCATAAGCCGCGCCGGCCCGATGCCGTAACTACCCATGAATACGGGTATGTCGCTCCCCGACTCGTCTTTGTAGGTAAGGCCGAGCGCTTCGCTAAAGCGCGTGCCGAGCGTAAAGATATTCCCCACCTCGACCGCTTTCGCCTCGGTAAGCTCGCCGACGCCAAGGTCTTTCTTTACCTCGTCGGTCAGCACCTCTTTGTTAATAGCGATGCGCTTTGCCTTGTCTATATAAATAGTGTCCTCGCCCGCGTCGCAGACGGTCTGGAATTCGTGGCTGTATGTGCTGAAGGAGCCGCCGGACGCAAACGTCTTGTATGTCGTATCGCCGATGCCGGCGCGCGCAAAGATCCGCTCGTAGGCGTCCGATGCTTTTTGATAGAAGGCGTCATGCGCGGCTTTGTCGCGGCTAAAGGAGTACAAGTCTTTCATTACAAACTCGCGCATGCGCATGAGCCCCGACTTGGCGCGCTCCTCGTTGCGGAACTTGGTCTGGAACTGGTAGGCATAGACCGGCAGGTCGCGATAAGACGATATATGCTCTCGCATGAGCTCGGTCCGCGGCTCCTCGTGCGTAAACCCG
>CAYIWV010000002.1:0-41525 GCA_964367315.1 uncultured Candidatus Saccharibacteria bacterium
GAACCTCATCATCGCACATCAGTATGTCGATCAAATGGAGGAAGAGGTCCGCGACGCGGTCTTCGGCAACGTGGGGACGACCATCGCCTTTCGCGTGGGGCCGTTCGATGCCGAGACATTGGAGAAGATATTCGAGCCGCAGTTTACCGCAACCGACCTGGTCAACCTGGGTTTTGCCCAGATATACCTCACCTTGATGATAGACGGCGTCGGCTCGCCGCCGTTTAGCGCGACGACGCTCCCGCCGTGGGATCCGCCGCCCGAGCGGTATGTCGACAAGGTACTCGAGAGCTCGCGCCAGCAATTTGGCAAGCCGCGCGAGATAGTCCAAACGGCGATAGATACATGGATGCAATCCGACCCGTTTAATCCCGATCCGCCGAAGCCAAAATATCCGCGCCCGGCACCCCACCCAGCACCTCAGAGAACTCCGGTGTCGCCAACAGTCCCCCCCCCCACAACCCCGCCCCCCCCCCGACCACATTCGGCCCCCCCCCCAGAACGACGCGCGCCCCCCGGACGACCGCCCAAGCCCCCCCCCCACCCTCAGACACCGCGGGTGTCGAACGGTGGCCGCGCCCCCTCCCCCGTGGCCGGGCGCGTCCAGCTTGCGACGCCTCCGCATGCAGGAGGCGAGCAGCCGTACGTCCGGCAAGAGCCCCCGCGCCCTCCTGCGCCGAAGAGTCCGCAGGAGTTAAGCGAGCGCCTCGCACACCAACATGTAGTGGCGCAGAGTAAGGCTTTGCGGCAAGAGCCGCCTGCGCCGCGCCCGACACCCCCGCCGCCCCCAAAACCGCGGCTCGAGGGCGCGACGAGCCTGCGTGATGCGCTCTCCGCCATAACCAAGCGTCCCGAGGAGCCCAAACCGCCAAAAAACGACCCTGCGGCACCCCCCTTGTCTAAAGACGAGATGGCGTCTATGCTTGCCGTTGATGAAGGCAACAGGTAATCTTTTTACACTCCTCTTCTTACTTTTTTTGTGGGCCCCCGCCGAGGCCCTGGCGCTTGTCAATATTAATACGGCAGGCAATGCCGAGCTCGAATCCCTGCCCGAAATAGGCCCCGCGAAAGCGCAGGCAATTATCGACTACCGCACGGGGCCGAGTGGCCCCTTCGAAACGAAGGAAGAGATCATGGATGTAAGCGGCATCGGACCCGCCACCTACGAGACAATCAAGGATCTTATTACGGTGGGCGAGGCGAGCACCCCGGGCGGCTCATCCGGCACCACCGGCACCGGTGGTGCCGGCGCCGGTGGAGGTGCCGCAGGGGGAGGAGGTTCTGGTTCATCGGGCGGGTCGGGTACAGAGGCCCCGCCGCTGAAGTCGGTGCAGATAGAGGCGCCGAGCACCGCCGTGGCGCAAGCGCCGTCGCGCCTCTTTGCCCGCGCAACGGATACGAAAGGCCAGAATCTTTCTTTTGGCGTGCGCGCGAGTTGGAATTTTGGCGATGGCTCGCTCGGGGACGAGCAGGAGGCTTTGCATACCTATGCATACGCCGGGGCCTACATCGTGACCGTCGCCGTGAGGTATAAGGGCGAGGAGATAAGCGCGCGCACGACCATGAAAATCGTTGCGCCCAATATTGCGCTTACTGTGCCGGGCGACGGCTCGCTTGAGGTCGTCAACGGCACGGAGGCAGAGGTCGACCTTGGCGGATGGATGATTATAGACCGCGGCGCAACCTTTGTTATCCCGCCGGGGACCGTACTTGCGGCGGGGGCTACACTGCGCTTTTCTCCTGCCGCCACCGGCCTCGCGGGGAGTCCTGCGGCAACACTTTACTTCCCGAGCGGCATTGCGGTGCCGGCGGCGCCTGTAGCAAAGGCCGCATATACGGCGAGCGTGCCAGTAGCGCGCGCTGCGCCGCCGCAAGATATCGTCTCGGCTCCGCTTGGAGCCGCTGCCGCGGCTGCAGCGCCCGCGACCGATTATTTACCGTGGGCCGGTCTTGCTACGGTGCTTGTGTTTGGCATAGCGGGCGCATGGTTTGCCCGCCGGTCGCCGAGCGAAACTAAGCCGGCCGCGGAGGAGTTTGATATTGAGTAGGGGGCTTTTTTGTGTTACAACAATGGCCCTTGCCAGATATGTCAAACGGGACCAAAAAAACCAAGCTCATTCTTGTTACCGGCGGCGCCGGGTTTGTCGGGTCGCGGCTGATTGAGCGCTTGGTTAAAGACGGTCATCGCGTCGTCTCGCTGGACAACTACTTTACCGGCATCCGGGACAACCATGTGCCCGGGGCGGAGTATCGCGAGGGCCACACCCGCGATATCGAAAAACATGTACCCGAGCACCCCGACCTGGTGTACCACTTTGGCGAATACGCCCGCGTGGAGAAAAGCTTTGAGGATCCGATCCACTTTATCTGGGACTTGAACATCGCCGGCACTTTTGCCGTGCTGGAGTTTTGCCGCAAGCGCGGCGCCAAGCTCGTGTATGCGGGTTCGTCGACCAAGTTTGCCGACGACGGCGCGGGGAAGTCGCAGAGCCCCTATGCGTGGAGCAAGTCCGCGAACACGGAGCTCGTGCGCAATTATGGCGAATGGTTCAAGCTCCCGTACGCAATCACGTACTTTTACAACGTGTACGGCGAGGGCGAGATAGCGGGCGGGCCGTATGCGACCGTCGTCGGCATCTTTAAGGAAAAATATAAGCGCGGGCATCCGCTGACGGTCGTTTCTCCGGGCACGCAGCTGCGCAACTTTACGCATATCGACGACACGGTCGACGGACTCCTTGTGGTAGGAGAGCGCGGGCAGGGAGATGAGTTTGGCATCGGCAACGAGCGCGCGTACTCGGTGCTTGAGCTGGCGCGGCTCTTCGGCGCCGAGGTGGTGATGCTGCCCGAGCGGCGCGGCAACCGCATGAGCGGCTCGGTCATCTCCGAAAAAACGCGCGCGCTCGGCTGGGAGCCTAAACGCTCGCTGGAGAGCCATATCCGCGAGTTCGTCGAGCTCCACAAGGGCGTGGTGCCGACCGAAAAGCGCGTGCTCGTGTTCTCGACCACGTTTGCGCCTATCGGCGGGGCGGCAGAGCATGCGCTCGGCGACGTCATCGAGGCCATGCCCGATGTGCATTTCGACGTGATTACGACGAAGTTCGCGCCCGGGCTTGCCGATGTCGAGCAGCTGCTCCCCAATGTTACAGTGTATCGGGTGGGGGTCGGCCGGCCGTCGGATAAATACCTCTTGCCGTACCGCGGCGCGCGCATCGCGCGCGAGCTTATACGGCAGCACCGGTACATCTTTATATGGTCGGTGCTCGCAAGCTATGGCGCGCTTGCGGCGGCGCTTGCGCGCCGCAGTCAGCACAAGCCGCTCCCGCTCCTTGTCACCTTGGCCGACCAGCAGATACCCGGCGTGCTGTCTCTCCGGTATGTGCCGTTGCGCTTTGCGCTGCGCCGCGCCGACCAGGTGTCGACCACCTCGGAGCGCCAGGAGCGCGACGTCTCCCGCGCGGCGCCCCGGTCGGCTGTCACGCTCTCGAACCGTTCTGGCGACCCGTTTGCCAACCAGCTGCGATTTCTCTACAACGCGATACTCAAAAAGTATCAGTAATAGAAAAACCTCGACGCGCTGCGCCGAGGCTTTGGAGAGGTTCTCCGAGGATCTCTCAATTTTTCTTGAAATTCAGCCCATCAGCAACCCAGCAGATTGGAACTCTGCATGTTCCTGGCGTGTAGTTCCACATCGTCTTCGCTGCCCTCGCTTTTCGAAGAACGGTCCGCAGCAGTCTTCCTTCGGAAGAACTCTTCCTGCTCCCGCTGCATTTTTGAAAACCGTTTCCCAATGATTTCAGCAATCACTGGAAATAGCGATACGACCGCTACGCATAGGACGAAAATCCACTGATACGTCATCGAGTTCTCCTCTTGTTGCAACAGGAACTTTATTTTCTCGGCGTGAAGTCCGCCGAGAAGGTCATTCCATGCTTGGCGAAGGCTTTGAGCGCCGTACTGCCGGATGAGCCGATGCCGGTATATCGCCATCGAAGCCGAGGGGTGCCCGCCCGGTATTCTTCGTTTGGGCAGCCGTGCTCAGCCATGATATATCGTTCATCGGCGAACCAGACGGCGATACAGTCATCGTCAAGCTTGAGCTTGGGCAGAGCAGTAAGGTTGTCGAGTGCCCAAGAAAATTTGCTTGCCTCCGGCATCTCGAATTTACCGTCGGCGTACCCAAGCGCGAGATACGCCCCGTTTTCGAGTTGCACCGCGGCAAGCAAGATGGTGGCATCAGTCTGCGGCCACCACTCGATGTCGCCGACGTTGACGACCTTGACGCCGTCGACATGCGCCGCCTCAAACTCCTTGCGGAGTTTTGGCGTGTCGCGTTTTACGCGGACCCAAAATTCTTCGCTCTGCCGTCTGAGCGCCTCGGGGGAATAATCTCGCATTTTTCAGCCCTTTCTGTACGGTTAATCTCCACAAGCATTTTACTATATTGTCAAACAAATGTCAAATGAAGCACCTCCCGCTCTTTTCTTTTGTTATATAAGGCCGTACCCTTATGCATGTGAAGAAAGTCCTTATATTCTCGCTCGCGTATTACCCGCGCGTGGGCGGGGCCGAGGTGGCTCTTAAAGAGATAACCGAGCGCATCGGCGATATCGAGTTTGATATCGTGACCAAACGGTTCTCCCCCGCGGACGCCAAGGAGGAGCGTATCGGCTCCGTACAGGTGCACCGCGTCTCGGGGCCAAAGTTTTTGTACCCGCTTATGGCGGCGCGCAAGGCCTACTTCCTGCATCGGGCTCGTCCGTACCACGGCGCGTGGGCGATGATGAGCTACATGCTCTTCCCAATCGTGCTGTTGCGCATGGCGGGCGTCGCGCTGCCGTATGTGTTGACGCTCCAGGAAGGGGACCCCTTCCGCCATATGTTCGGGCGGCTGCATATTTTACCCTTTCGCCCCCTGCTCGGCTGGGGGTTTCGGCATGCGCGTATCGTGCAGGTTATATCAACATACCTCGCGGGGTGGGCGCGGCAGATGCGCTACCCAGGCATAATCGAGGTGATCCCCAACGGCGTCGATGTCGCGAAATTTAGCGGAGACAAAGTCCCACACGAAGGCGTCGTTCTGGTAACCTCCTCGCGCCTGGTGCGCAAAAACGGGGTCGACACGGTAATCCGCGCGCTCCCGATGCTCCCCGGGGTGCAGTTTGCGGTGCTCGGCTCCGGGCCGGATGAGGCGCCGCTTAAGGCGCTCGCCAAAGAGTTCAAGGTAGAGGACCGCGTACACTTTAGGGGTCATGTCGAGCATGCCGACTTGCCGCGGCACCTGCACCATGCCGACATCTTCGTGCGGCCGAGCCGCTCGGAGGGCATGGGGAACTCTTTCATCGAGGCGTTTGCCGCGGGGCTCCCGGTCATTGCCACGCAAGTCGGCGGGCTTAAGGATTTTATAACGAGCGACGTTGCCTGGCCGGTGCGGCCCGACATCCCGAGCGATATCGCCACTGCGGTCAAAGATATTCTGCAGGACCCCGAGCGCGCGCGGCGGGCCGTCGAGCGGGCATCTGCGCTCGCGCGCGGCACATACGAATGGGACTTCATAGCGAAAGATATGCGGGAAAAAGTCTTCGCTCAACTTTTCGTATGAATATAGTACTCGCACTCGGCAACAGCGCGGACACGGGCGGGCCGACGGCCTATGCGAACAATATGCGCGAGCGGTTTATAACACGCGGCCACGCGGTGCGCTTTGTCACCTACGGGCCACTGCTGCGGCGCTTGCCGAGCGGCATTCGCCATCTTGGGTATGCGGGCAAATTGTATTGGCATCTATTGCGCTCCGATGCGGCGCTCGGCTTTGACACGATGACGGTCGGCGTACCGCTCATGCTGGCGTCGGCGCTCGCGCGGCGGCCCTACCTTATCCGCGTCGGTGGGGATTTTGTGTGGGAGCAATATGTCGAGCGGACGGGGGATTTGATAAAGCTCTCGCGGTTTTATGCCGAGGCAAAAAATAAGCTGTCTTTTAAGGCGCGCCTCGAGATGCGGCTGACTCGCGCGGTGGTGCGCCGCGCCGCGCGAGTACTGTTTAATTCGGCGTGGCTTAAAGATATCTGGCGCAAAGAGTACGGCTTTGACGATGCAAAAACGTTTATCTTGGAAAATGTTTACCCGCCTCGACGCGCAGGTATGCCGCCGGAGGGGAGGGTGTTCGTCGCGGCGGGGCGGCCGATAAAACTGAAGCAAGAGAATGTACTGCGGGAGATATTCGAAGAGTTACAAAAGAAGCACCCTGATATTTCGCTCGATACCAAAGTGCTCCCCGCCGCCGAGCATGCTGCGCGCGTCGCGCGCGCCTATGCGGTGGTGCTCCCGTCGATCGGCGACGTGTCGCCGAACGCCATCATCGACGCGGTTGTGGCAGGCAAACCTTTCGTGTGTACCGACGACACGGGCATTAAAGAGCGTCTCGCGGGGACGGGGCTTTTTGTCGATACGCAAGACGAGGGTGCGCTCGCCGCGGCGGTCGAGTCGCTGCTCGATAAGGCTACGTATGATGAAGTCGCGGCGCGGGTGCGGGCCTTTGCCTTCGTGCGGACGTGGGATGATCTCGCCGAGGAGGCATTGCGTGAAATAAAGAAAGTATGCGCGTACTAACCATAGGATCGGACCGGTCGCTCTTTATACAAGGCAGCCCCGCGCGGCTGCGCATCGCCGGCTACGCCGACGTGCTCGGCGAGCTCCATATCATCGTGTTCGCGCTCGGGTCGCTGGGGCTTAGCGAGGTACACGACGGCGCACTGCATCTGTACCCGACCAACTCGCGCTCTAAACTAAGGTGCGTTTTCGACGCGATACGCATGGGTAAAAAAATCCCCGCCGATGTCGTAACGACGCAAGACCCCTTCGAAGCAGGGTGGGTAGGGTACCGTATTGCGCAAAAACAGCGCGTACCGCTCCAACTGCAGGTCCACACCGATATTTTTGCCCCGTCGTTTGCGGCGGGCGTAAACAGGGTGCGGCTCATGGTGGCTAGATTTTTGTTTGGAGAGGCGTCATGCGTGCGCACCACCTCGCAGAGTCTTAAAGAGAAGATCGAAGCGCGCTATCGTCTCCGGGGCGCGGTCTCGGTGCTGCCGGTGTTTATCGACCCGCAGATGTTGCGTGTAGTGGCACCTGTGGGTCTGCGGCAAAAATACTTGCAGTTCGACAAAATAGTGGTGAGCGCGAGCCGGCTCGAGCCGGAGAAGAACGTCGCGGCGACATTGCGGGTGTTCGCCAAGGTGCTGGAGAAACACCCCAAGGTCGGACTCATCCTCCTTAACACCGGAGGGGAGCGGGGGAGGCTCGCGGCGCTCGCGGTAAAGCTCGATATCGCTCACCATGTCGTGTTCGAAGGGTTTAGCGACGTCCCGGTCGGTTACTTTAAAGAAGCAGATGCGCTTATCCAGACCTCGAACTACGAAGGGTACGGCATGGCCGTAATCGAGGCGCTTGCGGTCGGCTGCCCGGTGGTGTCGACCGATGTCGGCATCGCGCGCGAGGCCGGTGCGCACGTGTGGGATACGCAGGGCCTTGCCGAGATACTCTCCGACGTCCTTGCCAAAGGAGAGCGGGGGTCGCTTACGATGCCGCTCCTTTCAAAAGAGCAGTATCTCGCCGAGTACAAACGCCTGCTTGAAACCTGCGGCGCATAGAAGAGGTCGCGGGCGGGGGTTGCTATTGCAAAATTATTGAGGTATTTTGTCAATGCTTCATACGGAAGAAACCTATTCAAATCAAGGGAGTTTTAGTATAGTAAGCAACCATGGATGAGAGCAAAAAGCCACGCATAGGCTTCATCGGACAGGGCTGGATAGGCAAGAACTACGCCAACGATTTCGAGGCGCGGGGTTTTTTGCCCGTGCGCTATTCGCTTGAGGAGCCGTATATCCGCAACAAGGATGCGATACGCGAGTGCGACATCGTGTTTATCGCCGTGCCGACGCCGACGACTCCCGAGGGTTTCGACCCGAGCATTGTCGAGCAGGCGCTCAAACTCGTGGGCAGCGGTAAGGTTGCGGTCCTTAAATCGACTATAGTTCCCGGCACGACCAAGCGTCTCCAAAAAGAAAACCCCGGCATCACGATACTCTATGCGCCGGAGTTCTTAAGCGAGGCGACCGCCGCGCAGGACGCCGCACACCCGTTTTCGAACATCATGGGGCTGCCGGTCGATGATGTCGCGCACCGCCTTGCCGCAGCGCAGGTGCTTGCGGTCTTGCCCGAGGCTCCTTTTACGCGCATCTGCTCGTCGACCGAGGCCGAGCTTATCAAGTACTCGCACAATATAAGCGGGTACGTGCAGATCGTGACGTTTAACCTCCTGTACGACTTTGCCAAGAAAAACGGCGCCGATTGGGAACCGATACAGAAAGCGATCGAGGCCGACCCCTACGTCCCCAACCGCTACGCGCGCCCCATGCACAAAAGCGGCCGCGGCGCCGGCGGCGGCTGTTTTATCAAAGACTTCGCCGCGTTCCGCGCGCTCTACGAGCAGCATGCACCGCGCGATGTTTGGGGTAAGGGCGTGCTTACCGCGCTCGAGCAGAAGAATATTGAGCTCTTGCGCGAGAGCGGCAAGGACCACCATTTGCTCACGGGCGTCTATGGTCCCGCTGCGCTCAGGAGCTCGGAGACCGCGCTGCCCGCGCCGCTGTTTTGGCACTCGCGTCCGGCGCGTTACGTACAGATGGGTATCTTGGTAGCGGGGCTCCTTATCGTGCTTATGGGGTCGCTCGATATCTCGATGCGTCTTGCCAAGTCCTTTGCCGGCGAGCAAGCATCTGCTACGCTGGTTGCACGATGACCATACTCGTTACCGGTTGCGCGGGTTTTATCGGGAGCAACTTCGTGCGCGCGTGCAAGACGCATCTCAAGGGCGTCTCCATCGTTGGTATCGACGATTTTTCGACCGGGAGGCGCTCGGCGGTCGACCCGTCCATTACCTTTTACGAGGGGTCGGTCACCGATGCGGCGCTCCTGGAGCGGATCTTTAAAAAACACAAACCCGCGTACGTCTTCCATTTTGCGGCGGTGCCGCGCGTCTCCTACTCGGTAGAGCATCCGCGCGAGACCACCGAGGCAAATATCGTCGGCATCGTAGCGCTCCTCGACGCCGCGGCGCGGCACAAGGTCAAGCGATTTATTTACTCCTCGTCCTCGTCCATATACGGCGGCGCAAAAAAGCTCCCGACCAAAGAGAGCGAGAATATGCCCGACCCAAAGTCCCCCTACGCGGCGCAAAAATACGCCGGCGAGGTGTTTTGCACAATATTCAGCGAGCTCTATGGGCTCGATACCGTTTCGTTGCGCTATTTTAACGTGTTCGGGCCCGGGCAATACGGCGACTCGCCGTACTCGACCGTAATTTCGGCCTGGCTCGAGGCGCTCTACTCCCGCGGTACAAAGTCCTTTTTGGAGGGCGACGGCCTGCAATCGCGCGACTTTTGCTATGTCGACAATGTCGTTGAGGCGAACCTCGCCGCCATGCGTGCGCGCCGCGCCTGCAAGGGGGCCGCGGTCAATATCGCGCACGGCGAGCGCACCACGCTGCGCGAGGTCAAACGCCTTATCGAAAAAGAGAGCGGCAAGACAATAGCGCTCGAGCGCCGCGCGCCGCGGCGCGGCGATGTCCGCCATACGCACGCGGATATTGCCGCGGCGCGCCGCTTGCTCGGCTACCGGCCCAAGGTCTCCTTTAAAGAGGGCCTTGCCCGCACCGTTGCATGGTATAAAAAGCGCGCGTGATGAAATTACTTGTCATTACCCAAGCGGTCGACCAAAACGACTCCGACCTCGGCTTCTTTTGCCGCTGGCTTACCGAGTTTGCGAGACATGCCGAGCGGGTCGAGGTGCTGACTCTGCGGGAGGGTACGCACAGCCTCCCGCAGAACGTCGTAGTGCACCAACTTGGCAAAGGGAAGATACGCAGGGCCTTGCAGGTCATCCGCTTTGCGTGGGTACTTAAGTACGATGCCGTCTTCGTGCATATGAATCCGGAGTACCTGGTCGTCGCCGGGTGGCTGTGGCGCGTGCTCGGCAAAAAAACAGCGCTTTGGTACACGCACAAGAGCGTCGACCTTAAACTGCGCATTGCCGTGCTGTTTGCCAGCATTATCTTTACCGCGTCGAAAGAGAGCTTCCGTCTCCGCAGTAAAAAAGTGCGGGTCATGGGCCATGGCATCGATACTGATTTCTTTACTCCGGACCAAAACGTTGCGCGCGGTTCTCATATCCTCTCGGTCGGCCGATTGATGCAAAGCAAGCGGCATGACCTTGCGATCGAGGCTGCCGCGCGCGAGGGCAGGGAGGTCCGCATCGCCGGCGAGGGCCCATTGCGCAAAGAACTGGAGTCGCTCGCGCATGCAAAAGAGGTCACCGCGCGCTTTTTAGGCGGCATTAACCAAGAGAAATTACGCGACGAATATCGTAAGGCCGCATACCTCATCCACACAAGCGAGACGGGGAGCTTGGACAAGGTCGTGCTCGAGGCGCTCGCGTGCGGCTGCCCGGTGCGCACGAGCGACCCGGCGCTCAAACATCTCGAGAGCGCCGGCCCCGAGTATGTGCGCGAGCACCACTCGCTTGAGCGGCTTATCTCGCGTATCGTTAAGGAACTGGCATGACCGCACCTCAAAAAAATAGCCCCCAGGTAGATAAGGCGCATTATGAGTTTGGCCGCTATGGGTTTGAGGGCCGGTTTGTAAGCTATTACTGGCAACTGCGCGAGGTGCTCTCCCGCAAACCGTCCTCGGTGCTCGAGGTCGGGGTGGGGGACAAAGTCTTCGGCAATTTTATTAAAAACAACACCGACGTCGCCTACACCTCGATTGACGTTGCCGAGGACCTTGCGCCCGACAAAGTCGGGAGCATTCTCGCGCTCCCGTTTGCAGACAAGTCCTTCGACATCGCGTGCGCGTTCGAGGTGCTCGAGCATCTGCCGTTCGAACAATTTGACAAAGCGGTGAGCGAGCTTGCGCGCGTCGCGCGTAACGCGGTGGTAGTCAGCGTGCCGCACTTTGGCCCCATGCTCTCGTTTTCGCTTAAAGTCCCATTTATCCCACAGATCCGCATGGCCATTAAACTCCCGTTCCCCAAGAGTCACATTTTTAACGGCCAGCACTATTGGGAGATAGGGAAGAAGGGGTCCCCCCTTTCGTTAATCCGCAAAAAACTCTCGGAGCATGGCGCCATCGCGCGCGACTTCGTGCCGTGGGGCAGCGAGTACCACCATTTTTTTGTGATAGAGATTTCGGGGAGGTATTGACAAATACTATAACAATTGTTATAACGACGGTTGAACACTGCACCAACCAAAACTAGCCAAAGGAGAAATAGGTGGACGCCATCCTTTACGAACAGCCGCTTGCTGCCATCCGCGCAGCGTGGATATTATCGGACAACGGAATCCTGTCGATGGAGACTCCTCGAGAAATCCCCACCGGGGTGACCAAAAGGGTTTCGTCGGAGGCTTATGGCTCATACCGGCGGGGCCGCGACAGTGCGTGCGTGGACTGCGTCCTCTGCTCGCGACTGCAGGATACCACTCCGGTAGTGCTGCTCTCGCTGCGCAAAGCCACGTCTTACTTCGGCGGTATGTGGTGGATATACGGCGGAGTGCTGCAGGCGTATCAGCCGGTCGGCGATTTTATCGCCGGCCGGCTGGAGGCGGAATGCGGCATCGACCTGAAGCCCGAAGTGCTTATCGGCTTTTACCGCACGTGTGCGGGGGATGCCGTGGGCTCTACGCTCCAACCATGTTATGCGGCAGTGGTGCCGATAGAGGTCGTCCGTCGCAAGATGACGGTTGACGAGGATCACACCAACGTGAGACTCTTTACGGCCGAGGATCTCGAGAGGATCCCGGAGCAGGAGCGTCATTGGTACCCGCTCCGGGTCGCCAAACTCGCGCTCTCGGCCATGCCGTAGAGACTTTAGACTCAGAAGCCGCCGAGGAAACTTTGCGGCTTTTCATTTTGTTCTAAAATTGATACCATTCCACATCATGACGAAACGCTTGCTTATTACCGGCGGAGCCGGTTTCATCGGTATAAACGCCGCCCGGCATTTCCTCAAAAAAGGCTGGCAAGTCACCCTGTTCGATAACTTTTCCCGTAAGGGCACCGACCTTAACATCAAGCATCTGCGGCGCGAGCACACAAGCGGATGGCGTGTGGTCCGCGGCGATATCGTCAAAAACGTCGGCCTTTTGGAGCGCGAGGTGGCAAAAGCAGACGCGGTCATCCATCTTGCGGCACAAGTGGCGGTGACAACCTCTGTCGAGGCGCCGCATGACGATCTTTCGATAAACGTCATAGGCACGTTTAACGTTCTCGAGGCCGTGCGGCAGTCAAAACGCAAGCCGCCGCTTATCTACTCCTCGACCAACAAGGTCTATGGTGCACTCCCGCACTACGGCGTCAAAGAGCAAAGCAGCCGCTATCATTTTAAGGACAAGCGGGCACAGAAACATGGTATCGACGAAAAAGAGTCGCTCGACTTTCATACCCCGTACGGCTGCTCCAAGGGCGCGGCCGACCAATATGTAATCGACTACGGCCGTATCTACGGCCTTAAGACAGTCGTCTTTCGCCAGTCGTGCATATATGGCGAACACCAGTTTGGTGTAGAGGACCAGGGGTGGGTGGCGTGGTTTACTATCGCGGCCCTGCACAATAAGAACATCACGGTCTACGGTTCTGGCAAACAGGTGCGCGACGTGCTCTATGTCGGCGACCTTGTCGAGCTGTACGAAAAAGCCCTGGCAAATATGCGCAAGGTCGGCGGGCGCGCGTATAATATCGGCGGCGGTCCGCGTAATACCGTATCTTTGATCGAATGCCTTGAGTATCTGGGGCAGAAAATAAAAAAGCCGATTGCCTACTCTCGGGGAAAGGTACGTACGGGCGACCAGCCCATTTTCGTCGCCGATACCCGGCGCATACAAAAAGACCTTGGCTGGGCTCCCACCACCAGTTTTACAAAGGGCTTCTCCCGCATGAGAGGATGGATGGAGGATAACAAACCTGCTTTTAAAAAATTTATCTAGCCTATCTATGAAGATTGGATTCGTGCTCGAGCCGTACGAGGAGCGCAATGCCTCCGGTATGGGGTTTGTGGTGGCGGAGCTCCTTAAAGAGATGCTTAAGCAGGGGCAGGGACACGAGTTTGTCGTATACTCGTCGCGACCGGTGAATAAGGATTTTATCCCCGGCAAGTACCGCGAAGTACGCTATCCGAAAGGATTTATAAAAAAACTGATATGGTTCGCCCGGATGCCGCGCGAGGTGGATGCGCTCCTTTTTATCACTCCCATGCTGCCGCTCGTGCTCCCGCGCGGCATACGCCCCATTATCATTTGCCAAGAACTCGCAAGCCAAAAAGTACGCCCCGGCGTGCGCGATTGGCCCTTTGCCTTTGTGCGCGACTACATCCTTATGCCGCTGTGCCTGCGCCGCGCCGAAAAGGTATGTGCTGCCTCGCACGCGACAGAACTCGACTTATTAAAGTATTACCGACTGCCGAAAAGCAAAGTCCAAGTGATCTACGATGGATATCAGGACCTAAGCCGCTATGCGGCAGAAGCGCCCCCCGTCGACCCGGCGCTTAAACCGTTTTTCTTTTTTGCGGGCAAAGTAAAATATCGCAAAAACGTGCACGGCATAGCCGCGGCGTTCGTGCAGTTTAAAAAGCGCACCAGTGCGCCGGTACAGCTCGTCATAGCGGGTGACTACGGAGGCGACTACTACGAAAAGATATTGGGCATTCTTCGCGCCGGCGGCGTCGAGCGAGAAGCCCATTTTGTCGGCTACATCAACAGCGGCGCACAGCTCTACAGCTATTATAAAAGCGCCCTTGCAGTGACCTTCCCCTCTATTAACGAAGGGTTTGGCATGCCGACAATCGAGGCCATGAGCCTGGGTACGCCGGTTATAACGTCCAAGATTTCCTCCATGGTCGAGGCCGCGGGGGGAGCCGCGTCCTTGGTGGACCCGTTCGACGTCGAAGACATCAGCCGCGCCATGGAGAACATACACGCCGACAAGGATCTGCGTGAAAATCTCATTGCGAAGGGTTATATACGCGCTAAAGATTTTTCTTGGTCTAAGGCCGCACGGGAGTTCTTGGACGTCGTCGAGAGCCATGGATAAGCTCGCGCTCTATGTAAACCCTGCGTGGCGGCGGGGAGGGGGGCACCTCTATACCCCTCTCCTCTTTCCGTTTTGGGGCAACCCTACGACCAAAGCCTCGCTCTTTGCCAAAGAGATGTTCGATGCGCATCCGTTCGACACTTCTTACTATGGCGTCACAGAGAAAATCGAAGAGGCAGACATAGTACTCGCGCCCTACCGGCACAACTGGCTTTTGCGGCATGACCCGGCACTCCTTGCGGAGTGCGAGCGTACCGCAAAGGATGCTGAGCTTCCGCTCCTTATTGATGGGATGGGGGATGTCGAGACCCCAATAGACAAAGAGGACGTGTATGTACTGCGTATCGGCGGGTACCGGTTTATACAAGAGCCGGGGCGCATCCAAATACCTCCCGCATCCGACGACTTGCTCGAGAGGGTGTGCGGCGGGCGATTGCAAGTCCGCACCAAAAGCGGCGCTACACCCGTTGTCGGCTTTGCTGGGTGGGCGTGGCTCTCGCCTCTGCAGCGCCTGCGTACGTATATAAAGGAGGCACCGCTACGCGTGAGGGGATTATTTGACAGCCGCTACCGCGCGATGCAAAAAGGCGTGCTGTGGCGGCGGCGTGCCTTGAATATCTTGAAGCGCTCGCCGCTTGTCTCCCTTAACCTTAAAGAGCGAGGCTCTTTTTCAGGCTCGTCAAAGACCGCCGAGGCGGACCTGCGCGCGCTGCGGCAAGACCTCGTCGATACGGTACTCGCGAGCGACTACGCGCTCGATGTGCGCGGCGACGCTAACGATGCGACCCGGCTTTTTGAAATCCTCTCCTTGGGCCGCATTCCTGTCGTCGTCGATACCGAACGCAACTTTCCCTTTGGCGACGTCGTCGACTATCGCGACTTCTGCCTTATTGTCGACTTTCGCGATATCGAAAAACTGTCGCAGATAATCGCCGACTTCCACGCCCAAATCTCGCCCGAGCGGTTCGAGGCGATGCAACGGGCGGCGCGCGACGCATTTGTAAACCATTTTCGCATTGATGCGCAAACAAAACATATTGTCTCGATGCTCCGGGAGCGCATCGCCAAACACTAACCATGAAGACGAGACGACTATTTTTACTCTTCCACGGGCGGTTCCCAAGCGAGAAGGCCGCAGCCCGCTTTGTTATGGAGAGCGCCCGGGCCTATGCGGTGTACCTGCCGGTTGTCATTGTGGTGCCATGGCGCCGCAGCCGCACGCACGAGCCGCTGCCCAAGGATGTCGTGGTGCGCACTATGCCGAACATCGACCTCTTTGGCGTGCCGGTTCTCGGTGCGATCGCGTTCCCCCTCAGCTACCTTCTTTTCACCATTTTTTCTTTTGCGTATCTATTGCTTACTATCCACGCGGACGATATCGTCGAGACGAACGAGGTACTACCGGCGCTTGCCGCAGCGATTATCTCGCGCCGCGTCATGTATGAGATGCATGACTTTCCCGAGCATATGCGTTGGCTCTATGGCTTTATGATGCATTGCGTGCGCTTTGTGCTCGCCACCAATGAGTGGAAGGCGGGGGAGATAAAGAGGCGCTTCGGCATCCCTGAACGCAAGATAATCATGGAGCGCAATGGCGTCGATGTTGCGCAGTTTGCCCCGCGCGACAGGGCTGCCGCGCGCGCGGAGCTTAACCTCCCGGCCAAGGCAAAAATCGTGCTCTACAGCGGGCATCTGTATGGATGGAAGGGGGTAGATACTTTGGCAAAGGCCGCCACCTCGGTCCCGGATGCCGTGTTTTACTTTATAGGCGGGACCGAGTACGATGTCGCTCGCTTTAAAGAACGTTTCGGCACGGTACCTAATATTGCAATTGTGGGACATCGGCCACATGTCGAGGTCCCATTATGGCTTTCGGCGGCGGACGTGCTCGTGCTCCCTAACACCGCAAAAGAAGAAATCTCGGCGCGCTATACTTCGCCGATGAAATTGTTCGAGTATATGGCGAGCGGCACTCCCGTTGTCGCATCGCGCATCCCATCCGTGCAAGAGATTTTGCCGGAGGATGCGGGCTACTTGGTAGAGCCCGACTCTCCCGAAGCGCTCGCCGCAGGGGTTCGGCGGGCTCTCGCAGGCACGGCGCAAAACAAGGCGCACGCCGCGCGGGAGGAAGCGTTACACTACTCATGGGACGCCCGCGCCGAGCGGCTCCTCAAACAATTATGGCAAAATCGCTAAAGTACATTGCAGCAGAGGGGACCTTTTGGATTTCCTCCTCTACGATTATCATCAAGATAATTGGACTTTTTTCGGTCTTTTTCGTGCTCCACGCACTTGCGGTCGAGCAGTACGGCATGCTCGAGCTCGCACTCTCGATTCCGATGTTGCTGAGTATCTTTTTGCTTCCTGGCCTCGATACGCTGGTTATTGCCGACATGGGGGCATTTTTGGGCCGGGGAGAAGAGAGGGAGGCACGGGCGACACTCTTTTCTTTTATGCGTTTGCAGTATCTCCTTGCTGTCGCTGCCTGGGCCCTGGTATTTTTCGGGGCGTCCTTTTTTACCGAGATCTATCCAATATCGATACAGTATGTACACGCGGCGAGTTTCTTATTTTTACTGGGGCCGTTGCGCACTACTTATGCAGTGCTCTTTCGCGCCCAACTCAAATTTTTTTTACTCTCATTCATTTCTTTTTTAGAAGAACTTTTCAAGTTCACGATCGTGGCGTTCCTCTTTTTTACGGGCGATCTTGGTGTGCTTGATGTTATTACAGCAATTGCGGCGGCACAGTTCGTCACTATCGTGGTGCTCGCTATCCCTTTTGTTCGAAGCTGGAATCAGCTAGAGCGGGGAGGAGAGCCGCAACCTCACCCATGGCTCTCTCTCCTCCACGAGCGGGGTATTTGGAGCATACTCTCGGTCTATGCAGGGAACGTGGGTAAGGCGGCGCGGTTGTGGGTGATCCAACGGATATTGGGAGCAGAAGCAGTCGGTCTGTATGCGGTCGCGACAGGATTGATGGGGCACACTATGGCGCTAGCACCCCTTAGTACGGTGGTGGCGCCGATATTGCCCCAGTTTGTACATGACCTGCGGCGCTTTGCGACGATCTTCAGTAAAGCGATTAAATATCAACTTATTGCGTATGCGACGATCGGTGTCATCGGTGCGGTCGTATTCCCGCCAATATTGGTTCAACTCTTTCCCGACTATGCGCCTGCCATGCCGCTCTTCCAGATTATGCTCGTAGGGCTTCTGCCGATCGCTGTACTTTCAGTCGTTACTCCTGCCTTTTCTGCACTTAAACTGCAGAAAAACTTCTTTATTTCGGTCTTGATAAAGGATGTAGTCTCCATCGTTGCCGTATGGACCCTCATCACACTCTTCGGCATCTGGGGAGTTGCCTATGAATACGTGCTCTCGCAGACGTTTTACGTGTATGAGCGTCTTCGACGCCTGCGTGGGTTTGTGCCGCAGCTTCAGGGAATGAGTTCGCGCATATTTTCGTTCGATGAGGATGACCGTCTTATTCTGCGCAAAGTAGGAGAGTTTGTCGGCAAAATTATACGGATATGAGCGAAGGAAAATGGATAGTCTTTGCAAGTGTGCTTTTTTCGGTGCTCGGAGCCGCAGCACTTTTCCCATTCTTATTTTTAGGAGAGATATTTTCCAACACGGATGCGGTGACGTATTATTACCCGGCTTTTCATTTTTATAGCGAAGCACTCCACGGGGGAGAGTCGTTTTTATGGAACCCGTATCTCTTCTCTGGGTTTCCAATGTATCTCAGCCAATCGGCGGGTTTTCTTGACCCTCTCAATATTTTTCTTTTTCGCATCTTCGATGCGTTTGATGCGTATCATGTGAGGCTCTTCATCGGGTTTTTCTTGACCATGCTCTTTTCGTGCCTTGCCGCCCGCTCGCTCGGACTCTCACGCCACGCATCGCTTGTCGTCGGGCCAGCGTATCTTGTTGCCTTTAATTGGTGGTATATCTCGAACCCAGTCATCGTGAACTCGCTATTTCTACTCCCATTTTTATTATGGGTGGGAATGTCCATGGCAGGTGGCGTTCATCGATGGCGTTTTACCGTACTTGCGGGGTTGGGTATTGGCTGGTCACTCCTTGCTGGATACGCCCAGCTCACAATTTACACAATGTCGGCATGGGGGGTGTTTATACTTGCAGAGGTGTGGTGGGTGAGCCGCCGTTCGCCGCGCGAGCGTATCTCCACGATTCTGCTGCTCGGCGGCGCGGCGATTATTGGCGCACTTGTTGCACTTCCGCAACTGTTGCCAGCGCTCGATTTTACGCCCCTTACGGGGCGTGCGGAAGGTCTTGCATACGGGCTTTCGACCTTTAAGGTTATTAACCCAGGCGATCTTATCCTCTTTATCTTTCCGGATTACCTCTACTTTCCCTATCTCTCAGGCGGGCGCCGGCCGCTTTATGTTGGAGTACTTCTGTTCATTTTGGCGGTCATGGCAGCGGTCTCGCTTATACGCAGCATCCGCGCCGCACATATGGATAAGATGGAGCGGCGCATGAGTGTTGTCGTCGGCCTATTAGCATTTTGTTTTGTTGCGGCCCTTGCATATTCACCGGTGTATTATGTGCTCCAACATTTGCCGGTATTTTCATACTTCAGGTTCCCATATCGATGGATGTACGTGGGAGCGTGGTTTTTGGCGCTTCTTGGCGCATGGGGGATCGACCGTCTACGAGATGCGGTACCCGGACGATGGATGAACATAATTGCCGCCACTTTCACGGGTGTCGCCGCACTCTTTACCGCAGCGGCCACCTTACTCACATTTGCCGGTCAGACGTTTTGGAATGCTGTGGGTGAGTGGATATTCATCCTTTTGCGCGTGACTATGATTGGTTCCTCCGGCCTTACAAAGGACCCGGAGCATTACCACGACGCGATAGTGCGCGGTATCAACGCGTGGCAAGAAGCACTCTCACTCACCGAAATCTCTTTTGTAGTACCGTTCGCGCTTCTGGTAGGTGCGGTGGCGCTTGTGTGGCAGTATGTTGGGGGAAAAATTTCACGTGAACTTTTTTCCCGTACCGCAGTTGGCCTCTCGCTCGCGACTTTTATTCTTGTGTTCGCGGTGCAGTGGAGCACGTCGCTTCCACGCACAATCGCAGGGTCTCATGCCGAGCTCCTCTCGTTTATTCCCTTGGAAGAGCGCGCACTGTATCGGACCTTTCCTTTCATGCTTGGGGAGAGTCTTGAGCGTTATATACCGCCGCAATATTCATTAGATGAGGGAGAATTGCGCGCTGTGACGATGATGCAGTTTTATTCAGGTTGGTCAAATACCAACACGTTCGCCAAAATTGCGAGTGCGGACGGTTACGACCCATTCGTCCCCGTCCGCATGCGGGCGCTGCTTGAAGAGGCGGGGAGCACCCATAGCGGCGAAGACGTGACGAGGAGCCTTTCGAATGATGAAAAAATCGCTCGGCTTTATTCAAAACTCCCCTTGCTTGGCGAGATGTCGGTCAAGTACATCCTCTCGGGGATGCCGCTCTCGCATCGCAACCTTACCCTGGTGCGCACGGAACCCATCCCTCCTTATGGCGCCGAATTGTATATATATGAAAATACCCATGCCTTGCCGCGTGTACGCTTTATTTCGCCCGGTGCGGCTTCGGACACCCTTACGCTTATAGAGGTTAAAAGCGGCTCTTTTACAATCGAAACCCGTACGGTGCGCTCGCGCGCGCTCCTTGTTGCGGAGAGTAATCTCCCCGGCTGGGAGGCGACTATCGACGGAGCGCCGTCTGCAATACCTAAGGGGCTCTTTATCGAGCTTGAGGTACCGGCGGGGAAGCATACACTTGTACTTACTTACGTGGGAATGCGCGGCGAATTGCACGCGCTTAGGATGCTTGGTATCGTCCAGTGATTATGAAAACTATTTTTATCACCGTATACGACGGCGACATCGAAAAAAATATTCTCCAATCTGACGTGCTCCGCACGCTCAGGAGCGCCAATCTTAAGATTGTGCTTCTCGTCAAAAACGGCATCGTGCATAATTACCGGCATTACGCGGACGAACGCGTAGTCGTCGAGGAACTGCCGCCGGCGCTGTGTTTTTCAGAGAAGTTTTTTTATTGGATAGGATGGAATATACTCCCAACCCGCTCCGGATATCTCCGCCGCCGCCAGTCTTATAAACTCCACCGCAGTTATGTACGTCTCATGTTGGGAGATTTTCTTGGCTGGTGCGGGAGGTCGCGCACATTTCGCCAGGCACTACGCGCAGTGTATGCCGTGATCCCTGATGGGTATGGCGCGGATCTATTCGAGCGCTACAAACCCGACCTATTGTATGCACCGAGCATGTTCTCACCCGAGGACGGCCGACTCTTGCGTATGGCAAAACGCAAAGGCGTGGGGACAGTGACTGCGTCAAAAAGCTGGGACGTACTTACCAACAAAGCATTTACGCGCATACGGGCCGACACCATCATTGTACAAAATCCTCTTATTCGCGATGTGGCAATTACTTTAGGTGATTACGATCCCACACAGGTGGAGGTGGTAGGTTTCGTACAGTTTGATTTTACAGTCAGACAGGATCTTATTATGCCGCGTGAGGAATATTTAAATAAGATTGGCGCAGATCCTGGGCGGAAGTTAATTCTCTACTCGACTTCTGGAGATTGGAAAAATCCGTACGACGATGAAGTGGTAGAGGGCATCCACGACGCCATTGTGACAGGGGTAATCCCCCATGCTCAAATTCTTGCTCGGTTTCATCCAAAATACTCGAGCAAGATCGAACGGCTCGATCTTCCTCATCTCATAACGCATCGGCCCTGCGAAGGAGAGGAGCAGGTTGAGTCCTATGACAGCTCGGCATCGCGTGTATACCCTTTTACCTTTCGAGAGGATGATTATGTGGATCTTGCAAACGCGCTCTACCATAGCGATGTCACCATTAATACCATGTCCTCGATAACACTTGACGCGATCGCCTATGATAAGCCAGTCGTTCTTATTTGCCACGATGGGCTTGATCGGTCTTTGCCGTACCTGGAGTCGTTACGCCGCATGTATGACGAAGACCACTATCGTGTCATTATGGAAAGTGCGTGCGTCGCCGCCTCGTACTCAATGAAGGATACTGTGGAGGCAATTCGAGCATATCTTGCCGACCCTTCGCGCGATGCGGAGGGACGTGCCTTCATCCGCGAACAGGTGCTGTATAAACTTGATGGAAAGTCAGGCGAACGCATCGCGCAGACTCTCCTGCGCCGCTTGAACCTCTAAACGCCGTGAGCATACGTTCATTGCTCTTGGCGTACTTCTGTGCGATACTCCGGACCGGAGTACCTATAACGTAGCCAAGGAGACGAGCATGAAAGTCCTCTTGTTGTATCCCAACATACGGCACGAGAGCCTCGTGCCGCCTTCGATCGCCTTGCTCTCCCGTATTCTCAAAAACGAGGGACACACGGTAGATATTTTCGACTCGACCGACTACGACATCGACCTTGGAATGATCGACGCCGACAAGGTCAAGAAAGAAAACTTGTTGGTCATCCCGACCGAGAGTATCGAGCGCAGCAGTAAGGGCGATGTGTTTGCGGGCTTTCGCAAAAAGGTTCAGACGTTTAGCCCGGATCTGATTGCGGTAACCGCAACGGAAAGCACCTTTCTGCTCGCCACGGCGCTTTTGCGGGCGATTCGCGACCGCTCCCACCCCGTTCCGACGGTCTTGGGCGGCGTCTTTGCCACTTTTGCACCGGCTCTGGCTTTGCGCTACCCTGAGATCGACATGTGCGTCGTCGGCGAGGGGGAGCGAGCATTGCCGGCACTTTGCCGGGCGCTCGAGCGCGGGGAAGACCACACCACCGTACGAGGGCTCTGGGTAAAGGGAGGGGATGGGGAGGTTATAAAAAACCCACCCGCCCTTCCGGTCGACATCAACGAGAATCCGTCCGACTTGGACATCTCGCTCTTTGACGACCATCGGCTCTACCGCCCTATGGGCGGTAAGGTGTACCGGATGCTCTCGATCGAGACGCATCGCGGGTGCCCATATACGTGCGGGTTCTGCAACTCGCCTGGGCAAAACGAGTTGTTCGGCGCGAAACACTTTTTCCGCAAGCGAAAGCCGGAGAAGGTGCGGGAGGAAATTCTGCACTACATCGAGAAGTATAAGATTGAGTACGCTTTCTTCTGGGCGGATACGTTCTTTGCGTATTCGCCCGCGGAGTTCGATGCTTTCATCGAGATGTACAAGGACATCCGGCTGCCGTTTTGGTGCCAGACACGGCCCGAGACGGTGATGATCAAAAAGGACCGGATCAAGCAGCTCCGCGACATCGGACTACATCGGATCTCGTTCGGACTCGAGCATGGCAACGAGAAGTTCCGGCGGGATGTGGTAGGCCGCAACATGTCCAACCAGCTCCTTATCGATGCCTTCGTATTGGGGGCGGACTCGGGCCTTCCGTTCTCCGTCAACAACATCATCGGCTTCCCCGGCGAGACGCGCGACTTGGTCTTTGACACGATTGAGCTCAACCGTCATACGAAGGCTCAGTCGATGTCGTGCAGCATCTTCATGCCCTACCAGGGCACCGCGCTGCATCGGCTTGCGGTCAGCAAAGGCTATATTGCCGACGACACCATCTGTCCCTCCAATAACGACGAGGCGATTATGAATATGTCGTCTCTATCCAAGGGGGAGATTATGGGGCTCCGGAGCACGTTCCCGCTTTATGTCCGGTTCCCCAAGGATCGGTGGCCTGAGATCCGCCTGGCGGAGTCTCCGACGGAGGAGGGCAAAAAAAGGCTCGCCGACCTCCGGCAGGAGTTCCAGCGCACCTACATGCCTGGTGCTCCCGAACTCTACCAATCGCCCGGCGTACACGCGGCCGGGTAAGATAAGGCGTAGGGGTCCCCGTTCGCGGGGGCCCTTTTTCTTTGCTATAGTACTCACGATGAGAGGGGCTATCGCACGGTTTGCGGCGACATATCTGGAAAATAGAGCAAAACAAATAATACAAAGCCACGAAATGTGGCGTTTTGTCGGTCCCTATCTCGAGCGGTCAGTATCTACCGGCTGCAATTATGTCGACTACTTGGCGCTCTACAACCACATACGGCAGTATAAGCCGCGCCACGTGCTCGAGCTTGGGACGGGTGTCTCCACCACCATCATCGCTTATGCGCTCAAGGAAAACGGAGGCGGGGAAGTGGTGTCGATGGAAGATCATCAGTACTACCTCGAGGAAACGATGAAGATATTTCCTAACGAGCTTCGCGACATGGTCACGTTCCATTTGAGCCCCGCGGTTGAAAAAACCAAGGACTTTTTCCGGGGGAGTGGCTATAAGGACATCCCAGTGCGCGACTACGAGTTCGTATTTGTCGATGGCCCCAATCTCCTGGTAAGCACCGATCGCGGTGTGGAGGCTGAGTTTGGTTTTAATTTTGATTTTATTGAGGCGGTGCAGATGTCCAACAAACCCGTCTCCGGCCTTATCGACACGCGGACGACGACTTGCTTCGTTTACAGTAATATCCTCGGCGATAAGTTCCGCTACAACTATCTCCAGCGCCAGGGAGTGATGATGCCTTGTACCAAAAAAGACCTCCTCAACGCCAAACAAATAACTGCTCGCGCGATGAAACGGCGCGCGTTTAAGCGGACATTTAAGACCTAGTCGTTGCTAGTAACCTTTTTGCGTGGTACAAGGTTATTGTAATAAGCCGCGCCAGGCGGCGTTTCCTATTGCGCATGATTACCAAAATCCATTACACCAAGGGCGCGCGGTTTGATTTCGGCACGCATATCAACGAATTTTTGGTTCCCCGCGAAAAAGCCCTCTCGTCCGAGACATTTTTGGTCATTATCCGTCCCGGCAAGGCAACGCATCTCCATATGCATCCGGATATGGAGCAGATCTTTTATGTCATCAAAGGCCGGGGCTCACTCTTTACTTGCACAAATGCGCGTGTGAAGCTCCGCAAGGTCCACGAGATAAAGTCGGGCGATGTAGTGCATATCCCGCTTAAGACGTGGCATACGGTCTCGTGCGCGGGCAAAAGGCCGCTCGAATATTTGTGCGTCGACGCGTTCCCTAAAGGACATTTGCACGGCGAGAAGACCGCGCTCGCGCATGCAAGAAATGTTGTCGCTGCAGAAAAGAAGAAAAAAAACCGATGACAAAACCCCGATATATCCTACTCAATTTTCTTCATGGCAATGGTCCGTATCTGCGGACTCTTGAGCTTGCTCTTGCTGTTAATGACGAGCTCGAAGCACGCGGTAAGGAGCGCATGCATATCATCGTGCCGCTGATCTACGGCAGCCACCAACAGGCGATCATGGAAGAAAATTTTAAAGGAACGATTGAAAAGAGTCCAAATGAAATTCTTCTTAGTGAAGAGCTCGGGCGTCTTCTTAAGCCGATTTTCTACACCGGCGAGAAAAGTTATGAAGAATCGCTTCGTTATTTTGCAAAAGAATCTCGCGCAACAGAACGGGTATTGCGCGAATGTATCGAGTGCGGGTTTAGTGCCCTGACCTTTGGCGGAGAAACCCGCATGATTTCAAAAAAAGATATTGCCATGGAAATCAATCGGTGCCCGCAGGTTTCTACCGGCATATCACCGTCGTATTACACCGGGTTCGATTACATATCAAAAGTGCTCGAACATACCCTCAAGGAGGATTCATTGCATGGGTTTGACCAAGAACTTCTTAAGACCTGTATCCCTTTATATAAGGAAATTGAGAGGAATCAGACACTCCATTTTATCGCGGAACCCTCAATTTTTTCATATTTGGGAGAGCGGCAGAAAAAATATCCAACCGAAATAACCACGCCACCTAATACTAACCAACCACACTTTTTCCATCACTCGCCAGACCGCAAAGATGTTGAGGAGGGAGTCTATGTAACGGTGACCGGCATCCCTGGCCTTGAACACCTCTTTGAGGATGTACAGAAGATGGGCCTGCGGGTGTATACTCATCGGCCGGAACTTATCCCGGGGAGTTTGCTGGCATCACCCCATATTGTTGCGGACGAGAAAATAAAATTTCACTTTGCACGGAGCGGCTGGGGGTCGCTGTGGCTTTCGTTTTTGACCGACACACCTTTTGTCACGCGCCCGTATCATCCCCATGACGACGTGGAGATCTATTTTAACAACAAATGCATCGAAAACCTTGGCATCGGGATGGTGTTCGACAAAAACTCCACTGTTGAGGACTTGTTCGATTATGCGGTGCGTTACAAAAAATCCTCTGACGCGCTTAAAGAAAAACTCATCGCAAAATACGGCACGCTCGATGGCGTACATTACACGGCACAAAAAATCGTCGACCACTTTGTCGCGCAATAATACAGCTATTGACTAGGTTGTGTCTTGGTGTTATTTTCTCTTATAGACGCTGAACCAACTTCAGGAAAGGATGTTCCATGACGATGCTTATCGTCGAAGTATGTCAAAACCACAACGGCTCGCGAGAGACCTTGCGAGAGATGATCAGGGTTGCCGCGAAGAGCGGTGCCGATATTGTCAAAATGCAGTCGATCTGGGCTGCCGACCTCACAAACCGTCCATGGTTTGAGGAGGGCGAGGTGCATGAGCGCACTGGGATTCGCACGGCAGTCCGTCGACCCTACGCTGTCGAGTTTGAGCGACTTTCCAAGCTCGACCTCACACTCGACGACCACCAGTTCTTCAACGAGACGTGTCTGGAGAGTGGCGTCATTCCGATGACAACCATCTTTGCGCGGCATCGGATCGAAGAAGTGGCGGGGGGGTATGTGCCGGGGAGATGGACCAAGGTGGCAAGCTATGATTGTGCGAGCTACCCGATGCTCATCGAGCTGGCCGAGCACTACGACAACTTCGTCATCTCGACGGGGGCGACGTATGATGAGGAGGTAGGGCAAACCGCCGACCTCATGAAGAGGCTCGGCAAGCGCTTCGTCTTCCTCCATTGCGTGACGAGTTACCCCAATGCGCTCCAGGAGTGCCATCTCTCCCGCATGCAGTGGCTCCGGCAGTTTACCCCCGAGGTGGGGTGGTCGGACCACACCAAAGTGAGCGAGAACGGCACCGTTGCTGCCAAGGCTGCGCTTGCGCTTGGAGCAAGCTATATCGAGCGGCACTTCACCGTCCTTGAGGAAGACAGGACCAAGGACGGCCCCGTCTCAATCACACCAGCAATGCTTGAAGATCTCTCGGCGTTCCGGGACTACTCCCCTGAGAAGCAGGCCCAAGTGCTCGACGCGACGTATCCGTTCTGGCGCGTCACGATCGGCAAGCCGGAGCGGGAGATGGGACACATCGAGCTGCTTAACCGCGACTACTATCGAGGGCGCTTCGCAAGCCCCAAAGAGGGCGGCGGTTGGCGTTACAATTGGGAGCGATAGACGCACCATGCGGCCTGGGAAACTTCCCGGGCCGCTTTTTTGTTGTAGGATGTACCTCATGCATGTCCTTGCACTCATTCCTGCCCGCGGCGGTTCTAAGGGTGTCCCGCGGAAAAACATAAAGCCATTCTGCGGCAAACCGCTCATCGCGTGGACGATCGAAGAGGCGAAAAAATCTAAGCATATAACCCGCGTTATCGTCTCAACCGACGATGAGGAGATTGCGGGTATTGCTCGGCGCTATGGCGCTGAGGTGCCGTTTATGCGCCCCGCAGAGATTGCGGGGGACACTACACTGGATCAACCGGTTTTTGAGCATGCGTTGCGGTGGCTCAAAGAGCACGAAGGATATATACCGGATATTGTTGTGCATTTACGCGCAAATAGTCCGCTCCGGATTGTGAGCGACATCGACCAGGGTATTGAACTCATGCAGAGTAACCCGCATGCCGATTCGGTGCGAGCAGTAGTGAAGGCGTCGCTCCATCCGCTGAAGACCTATACGTTGCGCGAAGACCATACACTTGCGCCATTTATACCCGAGGAGGTGTATGGCATCAAAGAACCATACAATCTCCCATGGCAGTCGCTCCCCACCGCGTATGCGACAGGAGGATATCTCTCGGTTATACGGCCGGAGACCATATTGGAGAAGCGCTCTATTTGCGGTGATGTAATGCTTGGGTTTGAAGTAGATGCGGCACATGTGGTCGATATCGACACGCCGCTGCAATTCGCGGTAGCTGAAACTCTTATGCAGAAACGGCTTGACGGAACACTATAACACTCTCTTTTCTTAGGGCAAAAATATGATATGCTCCGAACGGATCCTAGTATCACAAGGAGGAGCGCATGGCTGCGCCGTACTGTCATGAGGGCCTCGCGCTTATACCAGCTCGAGGGGGTTCGAAAGGGATTCCGCGGAAGAACATAAAGCTGTTCTGCGGCAAGCCCTTGATCGCCTGGACGATCGAGGAAGCCAAAAAGTCGAAACATATTACCCGTATCATCGTCTCAACCGACGATGAGGAGATCGCAGGTATTGCTCGGCGCTATGGCGCTGAGGTGCTCCGACGACCTTCCGAAATTTCGGGGGATTCTACGCCGGATTTGCCGGTATTCGAACATGCTATTCGCACGCTTGAGGCAGATAACTATCTCCCTGAGTTTGTGGTGCATCTTCGGGCAACTGGGCCGCTGCGAGTCGCCCTTGATATCAACCGGGGCATCGAGCTCTTGCTCGAGAACCCGCAGGCCGATTCAGTACGAGCGGTGATGAAGGCGCCGCTCCACCCGCTCAAGACCTATGCGCTTGGGGAAGGGGGAGTGTTGGGGCCGTTTGTCCCGGCAGGGGTTTTTTCTATCGAGGAGCCCTTCAATCTGCCTTGGCAGAATTTGCCGCGGGCATACACGACCGGCGGATATCTCTCGGTCATACGGCCCGCGACTATCCTTGCCGGGTCTATGAGCGGAAGCACGATGCTCGGGTTTGAAGTCGACCCCGCTCATGTGGTAGACATCGATACCCAAGCGCAATTCTTGCTTGCCGAGATGCTCATGCGCGAGCGTCTTAGTGAAACACTTGAGCCTGGGGGAGCATCCCGCTCCTTTTAGGCGGAAATGCGGTATACTCCGCATCGGAGTTCTTTAACAGGAGGAGCGCATGAAGGCGCCAAAAGTCTGCTTTATTTCGACGCCCTCGCCGTTCCTCTTGGACGAGCGCGGGTTTCCCTTCTTGGGGGTGCTTAAGTTGCCGCCGATCTTGGCGCGCAATGACATCGCCTCCGAGGTCATGGACCTCTCGGGGCTCACCAACTACCTCGAGGTGCTGGCTGCTCATGCGGCCCGCACCGAGGCGACGCACTTCGGGATCACGGCGACGACGCCGCAGTTCCCTGCGGCGGTCAAAATCGCCAAGAAGCTCCGCGAAGTGCGTCCCGACGCGTGTCTCATTCTTGGTGGCACGCATTCCACGCTTACGGTTGCGGGTACCAAGTACGAGAAGGCCCAGGGGCGCGACGGGAGAGCCCACCGCGCCTACCGGCAGCTCGAAGAGCATTTCGACGTCATCGTAAGCGGCGACGGGGAGCGGACTATCCTCCTCGCGCTCAAGCCCGATGCGCCGAAGCTCATCGACGCGGACGACCGCAAGTCCCCGCTGTTCCTTCGGGATAGCGATGTGGAGCTCGAGTCGGTATTCCCGGCGCGAGAGCTCATCGACCTCGGGAGCTACCGGTACTTCATCGACGGGGAGAAGGCCACGTCGATCATTGCCCAACTGGGGTGCCCCTATAAGTGCGGGTTTTGCGCGGGGCGCGCGTCGCCCATGTTGCGCAACATCCGCACCCGAAGCGCCGAGAGCATCATCGAGGAGATGATGCTCATCTATCGGCAGTGGGGCATCCGCGGCATCATGTTCTACGACGACGAGCTCAATGTCTCGCCGGACATGATTACGCTCATGGAGCGGATCGCGAAAGCGGGCCGTGACCATGGCATCGAGTGGAAGCTGCGCGGGTTCATCAAATCCGAGCGGTTTACCAGGGAGCAGGCCGAGGCCATGCTCGAGGCGGGGTTCCGCCAGATCCTCATCGGGTTCGAGTCCGGCTCGCCGCGGATTTTGGAGAACATCCAAAAGATCGCGACGCAGGAGGACAACACCCGCTGTATGGATATCGCGCGCGACACGGGGCTTAAAGTCAAAGCCCTTATGTCGCTCGGGCATCCGGGCGAGTCCGAGGGTACCATCGAGGACACCCGCAAGTGGCTCGTGGACGTGCGGCCGTCGGATTTCGACGAGACGGTCATCACGCCCTACCCGGGCTCCCCGTACTTCGACCAAGCTATCCCGGTCGAGGGGAGCGGCTCCAAGTACGTCTACACGTGCAAAAATGGGGACCGCCTCTTCCAAGAGGAGGTCAACTACACGCTCGATGCGGACTACTACAAAGGCGACCCGGAGGACGGCTATATCAGCCACGTCTGGACGCCGGACTTAAGCCAGGATGACCTGGTGCGGCTGCGCAACGAGTTGGAGACGAACGTCAGGCGCATGCTCGATATCCCCTTCAATCCGAGCCGAGCCTCGCAATCCTACGAGCACTCCATGGGGCAGACGCAACTGCCCGATTGGATACTCCGCAGGAGCAATCCTGCACCCCTCGCCGCCCCGTAGCGGCGAGGTTTTCTTTTTGCCTCCTTGGCGCTATCATGAGCTCGCATGGATATATCATGGCGCAGACTCGCTCCTGCGGCCCTTTTAGTCGGATTCGCTTTTTTTGTATTTGCGCCGGTACTCTTTTTCGGCCGGGCTTTTTTCGGCGAGGAGCAATTTGGTTTTTATTATGCGATATCCTATTTTGTCGACCAGTGGGTACAGGTAGGCGTGCCGCATTGGCAAGGGGCCTACTTTGGCGGCGTACCGACGAGCCTCGATCAGTTTTACGGCGCTTTTTACCCGCCTAATCTCGCCCTCTTCTCGCTCTTCGATTTCTTTTTTGCGCACCACCTTTCAATAACGCTCGCAACCGCGGCAGGGCTCCTTTTTGCACATTGGTTCGGGAGGCTCCAGGGATGGGGGAATGCGGCGTCGATTACATTTGCACTCGGTTATTTTTCAGCGACAACCTATGCCTGGCTCCAAATCGGCACGCTGGCCGCTCATTCGTTTGCAGTGCTCCCTGCGATGCTCGTCGCGGTGCACTACGCGGCGCATTCGCGCCGATGGCGTGTCGCCATCCTTGGCGGGGGAGTCGCGCTTGGTATCGGCTTTTTGGCAGGGTTCATGCAAATTGTTTTTTACAATTATGTTATTGCCGGCCTCTATGCGTTGTTCCTAGATTGGGAGCGAGTAAAAAGTTCTCGAGAAAATAGTCTGGTTGAGCCGATGGAGACGGCGACCCGAGGACTTTTTCGAGGGAACTTTTTACGCAGCTCTCTATCGTACGTAGGGATGACGCTCCTCGGGCTCCTCATTGGCCTCAATCAATTTTTGCCTTCGGCCGCGCTTATCGACTCGACCATACGCACCTCGACTTATGCAGTGCAAAACGCGACGTACCCGAACGTTACCGAGTTCATCGCATTCGTACTGCCTCCCTATTTTTCCGTCCCATTCTTCGGCGGGGGCGGTGCGGCCGGGTTTTACGTAGGCGCACTGGGACTTGTGTGCGCGGTACTCGCGCTCACGCACTTTCGTACCAGGGCAGTGCTGTTCTTTGCAGGAATCTATATGTTCGTCATGGCGCTCGCGTTCCGTCTGCCGCTCTTCGGCTGGCTTAACGAGCATGTCCCGCCCTTCTCGCATATGGGGGGTAATTTCCGCTGGAGCATTGCTGCTGCCTTCCCGCTGGCGTACCTTGCCGCCGCGGGGGTAGAGGGTTTATTGCGCTCGGGGCTCTCTCACCGCGCACTCAATTGGATAATTGGTATATGCGCGAGTATTGTAGCGGCGCTTGTCGGGGGGAGCCTTGCGCTTCAGGCTGCTGTCTCGTGGATCGCCGCATCGCCCGAAATGCCTACGCGGCTTGTGGCATGGTACACCGGTGGCCGCGCACTCGTCTACCCACCGGAGCATTACCTGGCAATCTTCTCCAAAACACTTGGTGATGTCTCGGCACAGTTCGCGCTCTTTTCGCCGCGCTTCGCGTTTGGCGTACTCTTATGGGTTTTAGTGCTCGGATTTTTTGTATGGTATCGCCGCGGTGCCACCCGCTATGCGCTACATGCGGTGGTCGCGATCTTCCTTGTCACGGCGAGCGGCACCGCAGTGCTGCAGTGGAGCGACTTTGTCCCGCAGTCGCTTTATGCCGAGGAACCCCAGCTCTCGAAGCTTTTACATAAGGAGGAGCTTGACCAGCACGCATATCGTGTGCTCGGATATGTCGTCGGGGACGGCATGTTCGCGCAACTCGCCGACACATCCACGCTGACGCCTGCGCAAAACACTGTATTCCAGCGCGAGTCCCTGGCGAACAACTCGAATCTTTTTTGGGACATCGATCGCATGGACGGCATGGAGCCGTACCGCACCCTGCGCGCCAATCGCTTGCTTAATACCGTCGTTGCGCACGACAGCGCCGCGTACGTATTTGATGATGCGAGCCCGAGGCTTAAGGATAGTGCTCTCGACCAGCTCTACAACCGCGACGTGCAAAAACAAGTGCCGATCGGGGAGAAGCTCGCCGATTTTAAAAAGCGCCTTCCGCTCATTTCGATGATGAATGTCAAATACGTCTATTCGCCTTACGCCCTTTCTGCGCCGGGGCTCCTGCCGCTTGCGGTGCTACGGATCGGAGAGAGGGTGCCGGTCGATCTCCATGTCTATGAAAATACTCGGGTCTTGCCGCGCGCGTATTTCTCGACCGGGCAGCACTTTGCGGCGGGGGAGCGTGAAGCGCTTATAGCAACGGTCGGGGCAAAAGACTTCGCGCGCGAAACGATCATTGAGTGCGTCGCGTGCGCTGCGCACGCCGGGGGTACGGGCGAAATTGAAGTTGCCGGGTATAAGAGCGGCCGCGTTGAACTCGCAACGGAAGCCCTGGGAGCCCGCTGGCTTGTCCTCTCGGAGTCGCACTTCCCCGGCTGGCGAGCGTACATTGACGGCAAAGAGACGCCGATCCATACTGCAAACTACTTATTCCAGGCAATCGAGGTGCCGGAAGGGCAGCATCAGATCGTATTTGAGTATAAAGACCGTTTTACGTTTGCGGATTTGTTGAGATGAAAAAATTATTTATCGCCGCAGCGCTTCTGCTCGTCACTCTTGGTATCGCGTTCGCGCCGCTTTTTTCAGGACGGATCGTCGCAGAGGATGACGTTGCGCATTACTATATCCCCGCATTTAAATTTTATGATGACGCGCGAGCAGCGGGAGAAGACCCGACGCTTGCACCCGGTATTTTTTCCGGCTTTCCGCTCGGGCTTACGCAAGTAGGAGGATATCTCGACCCGCTTAACGCGCTTCTCTTCGATCTCTTCCCTTTTTTAACCGCGTATCACCTTCGGATTCTACTCAATTATTTCCTTGCCGGAATATTCACGTACCTCTTTGCCCGCTCGATAGGACTCAGTTTTCTTGCATCGGTCGTGGCTATGTTTGCCTATGTGACGGCGCAAAGCATTATCCCCGGTGCCAATATCCTGCGCAGCAACAGCTTCTTTCTCATGCCGGCGCTCTTTTATCTCCTACATGAGCTTCATTGGGTGGCGCATGAGCGGCGCGTATGGAGCTCTCTCTCCTTGGCGGCATTCGGCGCTTTGGCAGTCTGGCTCGCATTTATGGGCGGCTATACCCAACTTGTACTCTATAGCCTTATCGCCGCGGGCGCGTTCGCAACATTCCTGCTTTGGCAAAAATTTTCGTGGCGTTTCGTGGCGTTTTCAGGGGCGCTTTTTGCGGGAGGTGCCCTGCTTGCTGCGCCTTATATCCTTTCCGTTCTCGATCTCGTAGCTCTTTCAGAGAGAGCTGGGGGGCTCTCGTGGGAGGCTGCTTCGGCGAGCACCAACCTCGGAGCTTTTCTGCAAAATGTGACGGTTAATCTTTTTGTACCGCCATGGCACGGAGAAACGCTCCAGTCACTCTATATCGGTACCTTAAACATTTTCTTCTTTTTTGTATCATATTGCGCGACCAAAAAAAACTCGCTCGCACTTTTCTTTTGGAGTTTGTTTGGCTTCTCCTTACTTGCCGCTTTGCCGTACCCGCTTTTTTATCTCATGCACCTCTTTCCCATATTCGAGCTGTTCCGTTTTCCTCCCCATTGGCTCCTCGTCACCTCCTTTGCCATGAGCATTCTGGCTGCTGTTGGATACGACTATGCTCGCTCGTTTATGACTTGGCAGGATAGTTCCGCCTTTAAAGCATTAAACCCTGCCGTGCTTATTGGTGTCCTTATGCTCAACCTGATTCTTCCCACAGGCCTTATGCTCGCACAGCATACCTTCCCCGCCAATGTAGTCATTGAAGAGCCGTGGATCGTGAAGACCATTCATGCGCACGACTCCGCTTTGGAGCCATTTAGGGCGTATCAGCTGTACCCTTCCGTGTTCTCATGGTTTCTTTTTGTAAGAGACTTTAACCCGACGGCGCAAGAGAAGGAGAAGTTTAACGCCGAATATACGCAGACGCATCTCACTTCCTTTGTGTGGGGGATAGAATCAGTGCGCGGGTTCGACAATCTTGCCCCGAGACGCTATGCACAAGTGCTCGCTTTTTTAGAGCAAAAGCAATATGAAAACGCAATTGTAGATGGTTATGCCTCTTTGCCTGACGGCGCGCTTTCTTTGCTCGGCATGATGAACGTTAAATATCTGTGGAGCATCCTGTCGCTTGAGGCGCGGCACGAAGTTGACGCAGAGCTTCTTGAGATTGGAAAGGTTACGTTTGGTAAAATTACGTTTCCGTTTCATCTGTATGAGAACAAAAAGTTTCTTCCGCGCGTGTATGTGCCGGGAGAGGTTGAGATATTGCCGCAGAGCGATGAGAACTTTGCCACGATCATCGGGCGGCCGAACAATTTCAATGAGCGCTCGTTTATCGAGTGCGACTCGTGCGAGGCAGGGGTGGTAAATCAATCGTCCTCGAGTGTCGAGGATGTCACTGTCCGCAACGGCGAGGTGTCGTTCTCTACCGAGTTTGCACGGGACCGCTGGATAATTGTTTCCAACAGCTTCATCCCGGGCTGGCATGCCTCTATCGACGGGAAGGGGGCGCCAATCCACTATGCAAATTATATCTATCAAGGCATACTGGTCCCTGCGGGGGAACATGCAGTCACCATCCGCTACCGTGGTCCTTATGATTTTTTATATGGCCGATAAAACCGTATCGCTCGTCATACCTTGCTATAACGAGCAAGCTACTATCGAGGAGCTTTTGCGCCGCGTCGAGGAGGCCGATTTTGGCTCGTGGCGCAAAGAGATTGTGGTGGTCGACGACGGCAGTCGCGATCGCACTCGAGAGATACTCTCGCGCTATAAGGACCGTCCCCAGTACAAGGTCATTTTCCAGCCGAAAAACAGTGGCAAGGGCGTCGCCGAGCGTGCCGGAATCGCGGCCGCAGGCGGAGACTACGTCGTCCTACAAGATGCTGACCTCGAGTACGACCCACAAGAGATCCGCGCCATGCTCGAGGTGGTTGATGCGACCGGGGCGCCCATCGTCTTCGGATCGCGCAACCTTAAGACTCATTGGCACCGTGCCCGAAATTTTTTTGTAATCAGCCTTGGGGTGTGGCTCTCGACGCAGTGGGTCAACCTGCTCTACGGCACGCGCCTTACCGATGCGTGGACCTGCTACAAGCTCTTCTCCCGCGAGGTCGCGCAAAAGGCGCGCTTTATCGGCAATGGGTTCGAGGCGGACTATCTCTTCATCGGCGACGCGTCCGTAAAGGGTTATCCGATAGTCGAGGTAGCAATCAGCCATGCGCCGCGCACGGTCGAGGAGGGTAAAAAGATCCGCTATGGTGACGGTTTTTACTCGATGTGGCATTTACTCTTGCATCGCTTGGCGCATCTGCGCTCGCCTGCAAAACAGGACTCGCATGCAGATGCTCGCCGTCGTATCGTGGAGTCCCTCATTGGCTTACAAAAAGAATCGTCCGTGAGCGAGGAAGCCGAGGTACACCTCCACGGCGTCAATTGGCTCAAATCCTTCCTCAAGCAGTTCCCCGCCCTCTATTATTTCGTGTGGGGAGTGTTTTGTCCGGCGCTCATGGTGCAAAACGGACCCAAACGTATCTACCATTATACCAAGGGCCTGGTTGCCGATATCGGTTCTGGCCCCGACCGGATCGCCCCAGAGATCATTAATGTCGACATGTTCCCGTTCCCCGGGGTCGATGTGGTTGCAAGCGCAAACGCGCTGCCGTTTGCCGATGGTACTTTCGACGGCGCGGTCAACGAGTCCTTGCTCGAGCACGTCCCGAACCCCCGCGCGGTCGCGGCAGAGATCATGCGCGTGGTAAAGCCGGGTGGCTATATCTACACCAGCGCGCCGTTCATCCACCCCTTCCACGCCTCGCCGGATGACTTTAACCGCTTTACGCGCAGCGGGCTTAAGGAATTGTTTCCCGAGTGCGAAGTGATAGAGCAGGGGATACGCTCCGGGCCGTGGAGTGCTCTCCTCCTTTTTGTAGCCTACTGGCTCGGTGCTATAGTCACGCTCGGCAGCCGCCGTTTTGCGCCATTCGCCGCCCATGTGTGTATGCTCATCCTCGGTCCTTTTAAGATTTTTGATCTTCTTTTTACCTGGATGCCGGATGCGGATGCGGTCTCGGCGCACCTCTTTATAATCGTCCGTAAAAAGAACCGGCCGTGAGTGCCACCCTAGACTTAGGTAAAAGTATGTGATATATTATTATCAGTACCAGCACCTTCGACAACTCTTGAGAGGAAGCCATGGCAGACTTGCTGTTGCCCGAACACTTCGTTATCTTCGACACCGAGTACACTACGTGGGATGGCGCACAAAAGCGGGCCTGGAAGGGGCCCGGAGAATATCGTGAGATCGTCCAGATTGGCGCGATAAAGGTCCAAGGCATCACATTGGAGGAGGAGGGCGCTTTTACGTGTCTTGTGCGGCCGGTCAAAAACCCGCAGCTCTCCCAGTACTTCACTGGCCTTACCGGCGTCACGCAGGAGATGGTTGAACGCCAGGGCACTTCCTACGGCGATGCACTCGGACAGTTCGCCGCCTGGTCGCAGGGCCTGTCACTCTACTGTTGGGGCATGGATCTCGAGATCATGAACTTTAACGCCAAGCTCCTCGGCATCTGCTTCCCCATCTCGCAGGCGCAAAAGCGCGATGTACGGTCGATCTTCGAGCTCGAGGGTGTTGTGACAATGGCATATATGTCGAGCACGATCCCCCGAGCATTCGGCGAGGAGCCGCCTCCGAGTGCACATGACGCGCTCAACGATGCACGCTCAATACTCCAAGGTCTCCGAGCGCTTCGACGCCGCGTATCTTAATAGCCAAGCGCGCCAAATCGGCCCCGTAAAACGGGGCCGATTTTATTTCGTCTCGTGATACTCCTGCTCGGTGTTGATGGACCAGAGGTTCGACTTGTCGGTACGGCCCTCGATAATGTTGTCGACCGCGACCATGGCCGCGAGCATCGAGTGGTCCTGGTTGTTGTAGCGGTGCATCCCGTTGCGGCCGATGGGGTAGAGATTTTCGATCTGGTCGAGCTCACGGCGGAGGCTGGCAAAGTCGGGGTAGGTGCCGCTGTATGCCGGGTACGCTTTTTTCTCCCGCAAGACATAGCCGCCCAAAACATCAATTCCTTGGCGCAAGCCCACCGCCTCGAGCTCCTCGGTTGCGCGCGCGATGAGGTCGGCGTCTTTCGCGCACCACAGCGCGTCGCCCTCCTCGCAAAAGTATTCGAGCCCGACCCAGCCGTGCGCGGGGTCTTTGACCAAGTACGGGCTCCAGTTGTGGAAGAATTGTACGCGCCCGACCAAGACCCCCGGCTCGTGGATATACATCCAGGTGTCGCTAAGCGGCGCCCCGCCCTCTTCGGGGCGGTGCGCAAGCAAGAGCCCCACGCTGATAAAGTCGCGGTACTGCAACCCCGATGCGACCTCGAGCGCCTCGGGGGAGAGGAGCGGTGCAATCATGTGTCCGAGCGCGCGGATATCCGTACTGGAGAAAACATAGTCGGCGGGTATGACCTCCTTGCCCGCGCTACTTTTTATCTGTACGCCGGTAATGTGCGGACCGTTCGTCTCCACCCCGACCACCTCGGTACCCATGCGCACCTCGCCGCCAAGCTCCCTTATTTTATGTACGACAGCCTCCCACATCTGTCCCGGGCCGAGCGCCGGGTAGAGGTACTGCTCGATGAGCGAGGTCTCGACATCTTTTCCCGAGAGCGGGCCGCCGACTATTTTACGGGCCGCGTGCATAATCGCCTTCCAGATGGAGAGTCCTTTAACCCGCTGGGCGCCCCACTCGGCCGACATCTGCCGGCACGGCGTACCCCAGACTTTTTCGGTATAGGATTTAAAAAAGGTTTCGTAGAGCTCTGTGCCGAACCGGTTGATGAAAAAATCTTCGAGCGTCGCCTCGGGTTTGCGCGGGAAAATCGCGGCGTACAAGTAGGTGACGCCGATCTTGAACATTTTGACGAGCCCGAGCTTCATCACGGTATCAAACGAGAGCTCGATCGGGTAGGCAAAAAACTGCCCGCCGTAGACAATGCGCGTTTTGCGCGGCCGCACGAGCATAACATTGCGCCCGTCGGATTCGGCAGCGACACGCAGACCCTCTGTGAGCGCGCGGCGCGAGTTTTGGTAGGCAATTGTCGCGAGGGTGCCCTCGGGTGAGACGGGGAGCATGTCCGCCCACCAGCGCATGACGCGGTCTGACTTGGAGAAAAAGCGGTGCCCGCCGATATCGATCCGGTTGCCAAGGTAACTTTCGGTGCGCGAGATGCCGCCGACGTAGGTAGGGTTGCGCTCGATGACGATGGGCACGATATCGGTGCGCACTAGGAGCTCGTAGGCGGCGGTAAGTCCGGCCGGCCCTGCACCGATAATGACCGCCCGCTTTTGCATGTGCGCCCATGATAGCAGATAGGCGGCAGTCGCGGTAACTGGCAAGAGAGGGTAGTATTATGGACATTGCATGGCAGACCCGTATCTTTCGGTAGTTATACCCGCCTATAACGAAGAGCGCCGGCTCCCGCCGACGCTCCGTAAGCTCTGCGCCGCCCTCCCCGCGCTCGGCAAACCGTACGAAATTATCGTTGTCGATGACGGCTCGAAGGACGCTACCGTGCAAAAGGTCCAAGAGCTTGCGCGGGGGTGCCCCGAAATCAAGCTCGTCTCCGACGGGGTTAATCGCGGCCGCACGCTTGCCATGCGGCGCGGGTTTGCCGAAGCGCGCGGCGAGCTTATCCTCGAAACCGACTCGGACGGCTCGGTCGCCGAAGAGGCGGTCATCCGCTTTGCCCGCGCGTTCGAGGCGGACCCAAAACTCGATGCCATTTTCGGCAGCCGCGAGCTCCCCGAGTCGAAGATCGTGGTATGGCAGCCGCCGCACCGCGTCTTCTTGGGGTACGGCTTCCTTTATCTGGCGCGGTTCATGTTGTGGATGTGGGACATTACCGACTTTGCGCTCGGATTTAAGATGTTCCGGCGCGAGGCGGCGCGAGACATTTTTGCGCACCAATACGAGCGGCACATCGTTGCCGAGGCCGAGATCCTCTATATATCGCGCGCGCGCGGGCACCGCTTTAAGGAGCTCCCGGTCGTTTGGACCGACGATGCCGACTCGCGCATACGCCCACTGCGCGAGGTCTTTCGCTCGCTTGCAGGGCTCGTGCGGATACGGGCGCGAGCCCTGGCCGGTACATATCGAGACTAGCTATGGAGACGCGCCTCTATACTGAGATGGCAGCGCTCGAGGGGGCGCATTGGTGGTTTCGCGGCCGGCGCGCCGTCTTTTTGGATGTACTGCGGCGATACGCGCCCACGGGGGCCCTGCTCGATGTCGGACTCGGGACGGGGGCCAATGCGGCAGAATTTACGCGCCGCGGGTACGCGGTCACGGGGCTCGAGCCGTCGACAGAGGCCATTGCATTTGCAAAAGAAAAAGTGCCGGATCTCCGCGTCATTGCATCGCCGTTCCCTGCGCGTGAGATTGAAGCGGGTACCTTTGATATCGTCGTACTGCTCGACGTCATCGAGCATCTCGAGGATGACGCACACGCGCTTAAAGAGGTGTTTCGCATCCTGCGTCCGGGCGGCATCGTGCTTGTGACGACACCGGCTTTTATGTTTTTGTGGAGCGATCATGACGCGCTCGCGCATCATTATCGCCGCTATCGCAAAGGAGAGCTTATGCGCAAGCTCCATGGCGCCGGCTTGGTGCCGGCGATGGTGAGCTACTACAACTTTTTCCTTTTCCCCGCGATAGCGGCGGTGCGGGTCGCACAGAACCTGCTTGGCGTCAAAAAGACCGAGAGCGACTTTTCCTCGACGCCGGGGTTCTTAAACGGCATGCTCGCCACGCTCTTTGGCGCTGAGCGGTTTTTGCTGCGTCTCGGCCCTCTTCCTTGGGGCGTGTCGCTCATCGCGGTAGCAAAAAAACCATGAGGAGAGTATGGGCAGATAAACCGCTGCGCTCGCTCGCCATTATCTCGCTTTTGGCGAGTGTGCTCGCGTGCGCGACGATCGCCGCGGTAGCCACCTCGCAGGGCAAAGACTCCGCGGTGTTGACCGGCGATGCCAAAGGATATGTGCTTTTGGCGCGCAATCTCATCGAACAGGGCGTTTTGTCGTTTTCATTATCCGAGCCATATGTTCCGGATAGTTTCCGTGCGCCGGGGTATCCGCTCTTTTTAGCGGGGCTCTTCGTTGTGCTCCAGGATTGGCTCCTTGTGGCGTTGGTGCAGGCGGCGCTCGCGAGCGTTGCCGCGGTCCTGCTCTACCTTTTGTTGCGCCCATACCATGAGCGTGCCGCATGGTGGGGCTCGCTTGTCTTTGCGCTCGAGCCGGTACGCCTCGTTACCGCATCGACGCTCCTCTCCGACTCGCTCTTTGTCGTCCTGTTCTTATCATCGCTCCTTTTGCTTTCGCGGTGTATCACAGAGCAGAGCTGGCGCGCCGCCGCCCTTGCGGGGGCGGTGCTCGGGCTTGCGATATTGGTGCGGCCGATAGCGCAGTTTCTCCCACTTTTTTTTGCAGGCTATCTTTTTTGGAAGCTTGGTACCCGCCGCGCCGCGAAACTCTCGGCAATACTAGTGTTCGCCTGCGCGGTGGTGCTCGGCCCCTGGGCGGTGCGCAACCACGCCCTTTTTGATTCGTGGAACATTTCCTCCGTCGGGCCGTACAATCTGGCAGCGTACAATGCGCCCGAGTTCGTCAAATACCGCCCGAGTCCCGAAGGGGAGGCGACGCTGCGCGCGTTTAAGGAGCGGCAAGAGTCATTGCCGCCCGCAGAGCGGCTCTCGCTTGCGCGCGCAGGAGAGTTTAGCGGCGTCTTTTTCGACGTCATCCGCGGCAGAGAGCTCGACTATGCGTTCTTCCACGTCATTAAGACCACGCCGTTCTTTTTGACCGATGGCTTGCGCGACAATGTACGGCTCTTAGTCGATATAGGTACGATGCCTAATATCTCGAGCGCGCTCCTTAAGGGTCGTCTCGGCGATGTTGCGGCTTATCTTATAAGCGGCGGGGTGGGGGTGTGGCTCTTTATTGCGGGGAGCGTGTTTTGGGCGGCGGTGTGTACGCTTGCACTCTGGTGGCTTTGGCATAAGCGGCGGGAGAAATTCTGGATTTTTTTGGCGGTGCTCGCGCTCTACTTCGCGCTCCTTACCGGGCCGGTCTCCAATGCCCGCTACCGCCTGCCGATTGAAGGATTTTTACTGGTCGCCGCTGTGGCAGCGATGTTTGATATAAAATACCGTTTATATGGAGCCCATTAAAAAAACAATCGGTTATTTGTGGCATACGCGCTTCGCGCATTTTTTTGCGGTCGGCTCGAGCGGCGTGCTTATTAACCTCGCGTTGACCGCATTCTTCGCGGAGCTTGTCTTCGGCCGCGAGCAGTACTTTTCCGCCTACCTTATCGGGCTCTCCGCCAACCTGCTCTACAATTTTATACTCCACACCATCGTTACGTTTAAAACCAAAGACAAGCATTTCCGGCGCCTCGTCATCTTCGTCGCATATTCGCTCACGCTGGCCTATGTGCAGGCGCGCGTGGTCAAAACCCTGACCGAGCTCATCGGCATCGACTGGTACTTGGTTGTCATCGCCGGTGTAATCATGGTCTTCTCTATCCTCACCTTCATACTCTTCAAGCTCGTGCTCTTTAGGGCCGAGAAAGAGTCCGAGTCCATGCATTAATGGCTTTCCTCCCTCACGTCGCTGGGGTATAGTAGCTCGTATGCGATATACCGATTATCTGCGCTGGGGCGTCCTTATCGCGCTCTTTGCGGTCCTGTTCGTGCCGTTTGTCGTCAGCGACGGCGGGGCCTCCTGGGCG
>CAYIWV010000003.1:0-15865 GCA_964367315.1 uncultured Candidatus Saccharibacteria bacterium
GAGTCAGTCGAGATTTTTGCTAAAGTAGGTTCTAGCGGAGTACAATAGAGACTCCCGATGTACAATCGGAGCAGTGCGTGCAATGCCGGAGTAGCTCAGCTGGTAGAGCAGCGGTATCGTAAACCGCAGGTCGCCGGTTCAATCCCGGCCTCCGGCTCACGTGGAAAAGGAGGATATACAAAAAAGAATCACAGAGGTAGAGGCGCTTATGCAAGGCGCCGATTTTTGGGCCGATAAAGAGAAGGCGCAGGGCCTCCTTAAGGAGCTGCACGATCTAAAAGCAAGGGCCGAGGGGGCGGGCGCGTGGGAGCGGGGCGGTGCCGTACTCTCCATCGTTGCGGGCGCGGGGGGCGACGATGCCGAGGACTTTGCCCGGATGCTTTTGGAGATGTACCGCAAGTATTGCGAGCGGCAGGGCTGGTCCATGCGGATGCTCCACGAAAACCGCAACGACCACGGCGGCTATCGCAACGTCTCGACCGAAATTGCGGGCGCGGGCGCATACGGCACCCTTAAGAACGAGTACGGCGTACACCGCTTGGTGCGGCAGTCGCCGTTTAACGCCAACCAAAAGCGCCAGACATCCTTCGTGCTCGTCGAGGTGCTACCGGTGTTGGCGCAGGTGTCGCACATAGAGCTCGATGAAAAAGACCTCGACATAACCGTCGCGCGCTCGTCCGGCCCCGGCGGGCAAAACGTCAACAAGCGCGAGACTGCCGTGCGCGTGGTACACACCCCAACGGGGCTTAGCGCGCATGTCGATGGCGAGCGCACGCAGGGCGCCAATAAAGAGAAGGCGCTCGCGATCCTCACGGCAAAACTGCTGCGCAAGCTCGAGGAGGAGCGCAAAGACAAAATCAGCGACCTCTCCTCCGGGCAAAAAATAGAGTGGGGCAACCAGATTCGCTCCTATGTACTCCACCCTTACAAACTGGTCAAGGACCACCGCACCGATGTCGAGGTTCGCGACGCCGAAGGGGTATTAGAGGGTAATATAGAGCCCTTTTTGCACAATAAGGAAAAAATAGGGTAAAATAGGATACGTTTATGATCTATTACGATCGCGTCACAAAAGTGTACGCCGATAATTCTGTTGCGCTCGACGACGTATCATTCTCGGTCGAGCCGGGGGAGTTTATCTCCATTGTCGGGCACAGCGGCGCCGGCAAAACGACGCTGGTCAAGATGCTCTTAGCCGAAGAGCGGCCGACCGAGGGATCGGTCTTTTTCGAATCGATAAACGTGCACGAGGTGCCGCTCAACCGCATCAACGACCTGCGCCGCAAGATCGGCACCGTCTTCCAGGATTTTCGCCTGCTGCCGAACAAGACCGCGTTCGAGAATATCGCGTTTGCGATGGAGGCCGCCGGCCGCTCCGAGGAGGAGATCCGCTCCGACGTGCCGCACGTGCTCGAGCTCGTCGACCTCTCTGACAAGATAAACAATTTCCCCGACGAACTCTCCGGCGGGGAGCAGCAGCGCGTGGCGATAGCCCGTGCGATCGTCAACCAGCCGGACGTCATCGTGGCGGACGAGCCGACGGGGAATCTCGACCCGGTTAACACCTTCGAGGTCGTGCAGATACTAAAAAAGATTAACGACCTCGGCACCACGATTATCCTCACAACCCACAACAAAGGAGTTATCGACTCGCTGAAGAAGCGCGTGATTACTATGGACCGCGGCAAGGTCATCCGCGACGATAGGGAAGGCAAGTATATACTCTAGACAATGAACCTCGTCACGATCCGGCGCATCATACGGGCGGGCCTGCAGAGCTTTTGGCGCGGGGCGTTCGTCTCCGTCGCATCCATCCTGGTGATGACGGTCACGCTCTTTATCATCGGCGTTACCGTTTTTGCGGGGGTGATCCTCGGCTCCGGGCTCGACGAGCTGCGCAACAAGGCGGACGTATCCATATACTTTTTGACCGACGCGCCCGAAGAGCGCATCGTCGAGATGAAGACGTCGCTCGAGGCGCGCCCCGAGGTGCTCTCGGTCGACTATGTATCGCGCGACCAAGCTCTGGCGGAGTTCCGCGAGCGCTATAAGGACGACCAGCTTACGCTGCAGGCGCTCGACGAGCTCGGAGAGAACCCGCTGCAGGCCTCCTTGCAGATCCAGGCTCGGGATATTTCGCAGTACGAGGCGATCGCGGAGTTTGCACGCGAGCAAGACGTGCTCGAGGAGGGTGTCGCGCCGACGATAGACAAGATAAGCTTTTACGACGAAAACTACCGCACGGCGCTCGCGCGACTGCAGGGGATAACAGACTCGGCGTCAAAACTCGGCTTCTTCGTCATACTCGTGCTCATTGCAACAACCATCGCCATATCCTTTAACACGCTCCGGCTCGCCATTTACACCAGCCGCGATGAGATACAGGTCATGCGGCTTGTCGGCGCGGGCCAGTTTTATATCCGCGCGCCGTTTATGGTGGAGGGCCTGCTCTACGGCCTGGTTGCGGGCACTATTACGCTGCTCCTGTTTTACCCCCTGACGTACTGGTTGGGCTCTGCCACGGCGGATTTCTTCGGCGGAGTCAATGTCTTTAGTTATTATCTGCGCCACTTCCTGTGGTTTGTGCTCATGATACTGGGGACCGGCGCGCTCCTTGGCGCTATCTCATCCTTCCTTGCGGTGCGGCGCTATCTTAAGATATAACCAAGATCAATGGAGGCACCAAAATACATCTTTGTCGTCGGCGGCGTCATGTCGGGCATCGGCAAAGGGGTAGCCTCCTCCTCCATTGGGGCGATACTCGCCTCCAAGGGCTATAAGACGACGGCGATTAAGATTGACCCGTATATCAACGTCGATGCCGGCACGATGAACCCGACCGAGCACGGCGAGGTGTTCGTGCTCGACGACGGGTACGAGACCGACCAGGATATGGGTAATTACGAGCGGTTTTTAAACATGGACCTCCCCTCGGTCAACTACATGACGACCGGGCGCGTCTACCAGGAGGTGATCCGCCGCGAACGCAACCTGGAGTACAAGGGCCGCAATGTGCAGGTGGTGCCCGATGTACCGCAGGAAGTCCTGCGCCGCATTAAAGAGGCAGAGCGTACCGCCAAGGCGGAGGTGACCATCATCGAGGTCGGCGGCACTATCGGCGAGTATGAGAACATCCTCTTTTTGGAGGCGGCACGCATGCTCAAGCACGAGCTGCCGCACGACGTCGCCGTCGTCATGCTCTCCTACATACCGATACCGTCCAACATCGGCGAAATGAAGACCAAGCCGACCCAGCACGCCTCCCGCGAGCTTAACTCCGCGGGGCTCCAGGCCGATATTATTTTGGCTCGTGCGCAGGTCCCGCTCGATGCGAAGCGCAAGGAGAAGATTGCGCTTTTTTGCAACGTGGCGCCGGAGCGCGTTATATCCGCGCCCGATGTCGAATCGATTTACGATGTGCCGCTCAATTACGAAAAAGACGGCATGGGCGACATACTCTGCGACGTGCTCGGCCTGCCGCGCCGTGCGTCCGACCTCTCGGCATGGGAGGCGTTCGTCGCGCGCACCAAAAATGGCGGTACGACGCTCAATATCGCCGTGGTAGGCAAATACTTTATGTCGGGCGAGTACGTGCTCTCGGACGTGTATATATCGGTTATCGAGGCCATTAAGCACGCGGCCGCGCACCAAAACTGCAAGGTCAAATTATCCTACCTCGACTCCGAGGAGTATGAGCGCGACCCCGCGAAACTGCATGAGCTTACGAACTATCACGGCATATTGGTGCCGGGGGGCTTTGGCAGCCGCGGGGTAGAGGGCGTCATCGCGGCCATAACCTTTGCGCGCGAACATAAGATACCGTACTTCGGGCTCTGCTATGGCATGCAGCTCATGGTCGTCGAGTATGCCCGCAACGTGGCGGGTATCTCGGACGCCCACACCGCCGAGATAAAGCCCGATGTAAAAAATACCGTCATAGACATTATGCCGGGGCAAAAAGAAAAAATCGCCGCAGGCGACATGGGCGGCAGCATGCGGCTTGGGGGCTACCCCTGCAAGCTTCGGCACGACACCATTGCGCGCGCGGCATATGGCGATGTCGACGAGGTGCGCGAGCGCCACCGCCATCGCTATGAGGTTAACCTAAACTCGGTCATTAAACTGACCGAGGCGGGACTAAAGTTCAGCGGCGTGTCGCCCGACCACACCTTGATGGAAATCGCCGAGCTCCCCAAGGAGCGGCATCCGTTTATGCTGGGCACGCAGTTTCATCCCGAATTTCTCTCGCGGCCGATGAAGCCGCACCCGCTGTTCTTGGCATTCATCAAGGCTGCAAGCGAGCACGCCGTATAATCGGTCACTCGTGTGCGCCCCTACATCCTCCGCCATAGCGCCGTGAGAAGGGCGCCGGCCCCGATAATGTCCGAGGCAACGTCCGAGAGCGCCTCGCTAAGAGTCGGGGAGTAAATCCTCGACCAGTAGGCGTACTCGGTGAAGCGGGTGTAAAAAATATACTCCGCCAGCTCCCAAAAGAGCGCAAGCGCGAGCACCATAAAAAGCGCGAACCCCACCGTCTGCGCGCGGCCAAGCGGCATGCCGCTGCGCTCGAGCATAAAGAGCGCCCCCATGGCAAACCCCGCGCCGACGAGCGCGTGGAGCACGTTGTCAAACCAGATAATGCGCGTCGAGAACTGCCAGTCGTAAAACCCGCTCCATACCGCGCCAAAGTGCAAAAGCGCGACCAGCGCGATCATTGCGGGGATATGCCAGAGCCGTACGGTCATTCGTCCATTCTAGCAGGAGGTGGCTAGTGTATCTTGTGCAGTACGCCGGTAAGCGGCAGGCTGCCGAGTATTGGGGATGATGCGTTGACGGCGACGACGGTAAGACCCACGGTCCTGTTGGCGCGCGCGCTTTTGGCAACAGTGCCGGCAACGGTAAGGGTAAGGGATTGCCCCTTTGCGAGCGTAAGAGCGCCCGGCGTAAGCGTCGTCTGGTGCTTGCCGAGCGTAGGGGCGGTCGCGAGCACCGCTCCGGCGGCACCGATGAGGCTTGCCTCGCTTAAGCTCGAGTCGCTCGCGGTGCCGGCCCGCTCGACCGTGAGGGTGTAGATAATAACCGCGCCGCCGCTGTTGTTGATGAGCGAGATGGTGGTACACGGTACGCGCTCGGTGCCGGGCTCGACGGTAAGTACCGCAGGCTCCTGCCCGGCGCCAAACCACAGGCTCCCGGCCGCGGGAGTGGCAGTGCCGCCAAGCGTCGCGCGGACATTACTGATTATTTTTGCGTCGGCACCGAACGCTGAGAGGAGATTAAGCACCGCCTCGACCTGCGCGCTCGTGAGCGCCGCTTGGGCCGGGGCGGGGGAGGCGAGAAAAATACTGCACGCCATGACAAGAGCAACCGTGGGCGCAGTAAACCGATGTGCGTACATGCAACCATACTATCATGTCGGCGGTTGAAATTCGGCTCATTTCTGGTATCTTTGCTGTGTATTTGCGGGATCGTCTAATGGTAGGACAACGGACTCTGAATCCGTTTATCTTGGTTCGAATCCAAGTCCCGCAGCTAGTGACTTTTAAATAGTTTTGTTGTAATGTATTAGGCAGATTGGAATTGCAACGGGGAGGCTATCGTGGAATTACAAACTCTTCTGGAGACTCTCGATACTGCAAATCCGCAATATCAGACTCTCCACTTCACGCTTCGCTTTCTTGCAAAAGAACGGGGCTTGGTGTGCGAGCGAAAGGGCAAAGACCTTGTCGAGGTGGTGAAGTCCTATCTCGATGAGAAAAGGCTTTTTCCTTTGGTAGATACGAAATTGCAGGTAGTTTTCGGTATACAGAGCTCCTCTCACGGGCTTCTTCGTATCGAACTGTATCGATATCACGCCAAGAAACACGTCGAGATATACCAAGCTGAGGACAGCTGGTTTTACGAAGGTATGGGGTATTACTTTACTTCCATGCCCGCCGCGAATGAAATTCTTTTTCCACATCGGCAAAGGATTATCGCGGCACCGAACTACAGACAGGACCGGTTCGATAAGGACCTATTCATGCTTTATGAAGTCGATCACGCCGCTTAAAGTTCGGCCCAAAACAAGACCCCATGTCCCCGGCGTGGGGGGTTTTCTTTTGTTATAGTATGGGTAATTCCATTCGGATGACGAAAATAAAGTTGAACGGCGGCAATCGTTTTCTGTCGCCTTCCCCAATTTCAAAACAACCTCCAATTTTGTAGTACGGACCTCTACAGGTAACGAACTCAAAATTCAAAACCCTCAATCGGACAACCAGTCGACTCATAAGCAAAATAAAAAGCTCCCGGAGTGTAGTAACACGTACTCAATCGGCGGGAGCTCTTTATTTTTGCTTTTCTTTAGCGCTTTGCTTTGTTGTTGGCAAATTGCCACCCGCGCACCGCGAGGTAGCCCGAGATGCCGAGCGCGACCCAGCTTACTTCGAGCGGGATATCAAACTCGCCCATCACGGCCGGCCAACCGTACCACAGGCGCACCGCATGCCCGATCGCAAGGAGGGTAAAGATTAACGAAACGGAACGATAATACGTCTTCTTGTCCATAATTGCTAAATTATTGCTACTGCCTGTAAGTATACCCCGATTCATCCTGCCTTCAGGGGGTTCGGTGGATAATTTAACTATTATGACGCTACTCTTATCAATGGTTGCGTTCGTGGCGCTCGCCATCTGCGTTGCGGGCATCTACGCGCTTCTCTTTGACCCGAAATTTATAGACGCAGAGGAGGCCGACTTCATACAGCGCAAGAACTTGCGCGAGCAATTTACCAGCAACCTGCGCTAGTGGGGTATACTGTGTGAGTGAATCGGATCGCAGTCGATGTCGGCATTTTGCTCGCCAGCATTATCGCGGCGATTGCCATACTAGAAACCAATGCGGTAGAGGTCGTGTTGGGGCTGGCGGGGGCCGATGTGGCGCTCGCGAGTTTTTTTTCGGGGCTCTTTTTTACGTCGATGGCCACGACCGCGCCGGCAATGGCGGTCCTCGGGGAGCTTAGTCTCGAGGGCAACCTGTTCGTCGTGGCGGTCTTTGGCGGGCTTGGCGCTGTCATCGGCGACTATCTTATTTTTATATTCGTACGCGACCGCGTCTCGGAGGATATCGCGCACCTCATGACCAGCAGGACCTTGGCGCGCTATCGCGCGCTCTTTCGCCGGCGCACCTTTAAGCGCGTGCTGCCGTTTATCGGCGGGTTTATTATCGCCTCGCCCTTGCCGGACGAGCTCGGGCTGGCGCTTCTCGGTATGTCGCACCTGCGCACGAGCCGCTTTGCGATTATCTCGTTTTGTTTCAATGCCGGCGGCATCTTTATCATCGGCATGGTCGCTCGGTCGTTCTCCTAGCTTGCCTCTATCCGTTTTTTAAGGTATAGTGAGTTTCGAGCAGGGGAGTCGCCCCGCTTTTTTGTATGGAGATACGCAACATCGCAATCATCGCACACGTCGACCACGGCAAGACCACCTTGACGGATGCGATGCTGCGAATGTGCGGCGCGGCCGAGGAGGGCGTCACCATGGACTCCAACACGCTGGAGAAGGAGCGCGGCATCACTATTTACGCAAAGAACGCCTCGGTCACCTATAAAGGAGTAAAAATAAACATCGTCGACACGCCGGGCCACGCCGACTTCGGCTCGGAGGTCGAGCGCGTACTACGCTCGATCGACTGCGTGCTCCTCGTGGTCGACGCGCAAGAGGGCCCGATGCCGCAAACGCGCTTCGTCCTTAAAAAGTCTTTGGAGCTCGGGCTCAAACCAATCGTTATCATCAATAAAATCGACAAGCCCGCCGCCGACCCCGCCAAATGCGAGGAGGCGGTGCTGGAGCTTTTCTTGGAGCTTGGCGCCGACGACGAGCAAAGCAATTTCCCGGTCATGTACGCCATCGGCCGGCAAGGTATTGCCAAAAAAAATCTTGCCGACGACTCCAAAGACCTCTCGCCGCTCATGGACCTCATCCTCTCCCATGTGCCGCCGGCATCGAGTGCCGAGCAGGCGGCAAAGCCCCTGCGCGCCCAGCCGTTTAACCTGGCGTACGATAATTTTCTCGGTCGCATGGCGGTCGCGCGCGTGTACGAGGGCTCGATATCGCTCGGGCAACAACTCGTGATAAAAAAGCCTTCCCTGGCCGGGCAGGCGCTCGAGGCGCGCGCCGGCAAGGTAACCAAGCTCTACACCTTTGCGGGTCTCAGCAAAGTCGAGGCGCAGAGCGCCGAGGCCGGCGACATTGTGATGATCGCGGGGCTCCCCGGTATCGACATCGGCGAGACGGTGTGCGCGGACGCTGACGCGACGCCCTTGCCGGCTATTGCGGTCGACGAGCCGACCATCACGCTCGACTTTATGGTCAACAGCTCGCCCTTTGCCGGCCGCGAGGGCAAGTTTGTCACCGGCCGGCAAATCCGCGAGCGCCTCGAGCGGGAGCTCGAGGTCAACGTCGGGTTGCGCGTCGACTTTAGCGCGGCCGAGGCGTACAAAGTATCCGGCCGCGGCGAGCTCCACATATCCATCCTGCTCGAGAACATGCGCCGCGAGGGCTACGAGATGCAGGTATCCCAGCCGCAAGTTATTTTCCATAAAGAGGGCGATGCCGTATCCGAGCCGTACGAAGAGGTTATCATCGACACGCCGGAGGAATACCAGGGCGCCATTATCGAGCGGCTCGGGGCGCGCAAGGCGCTTTTGACCAATGTCGTGCTCCATGCCGGCTCGGCACGCCTTAGTTTTGAGGCGCCGACGCGCGGCCTGCTTGGCTACCGCAGCCAGTTCGTGCTCGACACCAAAGGGGAGGGGATATTTTCCTCGCGGTTTATCGAGTTTCGTCCGCATGCGGGCGAGATTATAAAACGCCAAGTGGGCTCGATGGTGTCGATGGCGACCGGCAAAGCGCTCGGCTTCTCCCTGTTTAACTTGCAGGACCGCGGCGTGCTCTATATCGGCCCGGCCGTCGACGTCTACGAGGGCCAGGTCATCGGCAACACCTCCAAGGGCGAGGAGATGTACGTAAACCCAACCAAGGGCAAGCAGCTCACTAACATGCGCGCCTCGGGGAGTGACGAGGCGATTATGCTCGTGCCGCCCTATCAACTGACGATCGAGCGCGGTCTCGAGGTCATGGCCGACGACGAATATTTGGAGGTCACGCCGCACAGCGTCCGCCTGCGCAAAAAGCCGAAAATAAAGTAATTTTTTGGGGCGTCGGGCGTCAAATTTGGTACACTATGGCTATGCAGGCAAAAGCATGGGGCGCGGGTGCGGTACTGGCGGCGGCATTTTTTGTCGGCGCGGGGGGCGTGCACGAGGCGCGCGCCGCGGCCTTCGAGTTTTCGGGATGGATACCGTATTGGCGGGAGGACGCGGGCGTCGCCGACGTTAAAAAAAATCTCGACAAATTGCACGAGATAAACCCGTTCGGCTATATCGTGCAAACCGACGGCACCGTCCACGACGCCATGGGCATCGCAGACGAGCCGTGGAGGAGTTTAATAGCCGAAGCGAAAAAAAAGAAGGTGCGCGTGGTGCCGACCGTCATGTGGTCGGATACCGAGGCGATGCACCGCATCCTCTCCAACCAAGAGACGCGCATTAAGCTCGCCGAGGATATCACCGCTATCGCCGTCAACGAGGGGTTCGACGGCATCGACATCGACTTCGAGGGCAAGCGCGCCGAAACCAAGGACTATTTCTCGACTTTTCTTAAGGGGCTCTACCAGCGCATGGGCAAAAAATGGGTCATGTGCACTATCGAGGCCCGCACGCCGATCAGTTCTCGCTACGAGGATACGCCGCCCAAGGATGCGGGCAGGTATGCAAATGACTTTGCGGCGATAAATAAATACTGCGACCGCGTGCGGATCATGACCTACGACCAGGGGACGATTGACGTCAAGCTCAACGCCGCCGCCAAGTCGGTGCCGTATGTACCCATTGCCGACCCGCGGTGGATAGAGAAAGTGGTGGCCGAGACCGCCAAGTCGATAAAAAAGAGCAAAATCGTCGTCGGCGTCGCAAGTTACGGCTACGAGTACGAGGTGACGCCGCTGACGCAGTCGGGCTACCGCTACGCGCGGCAATGGTCGTTTAACCCCGGCTATGCCGCCGAGATTATCGTCAAGCACGGCCTCGTCCCGCAACGCTCGCTCTCGGGCGAGATGACGGTGTCTTACCTGTCGGCGATCAAGCCCGCCAGCCCGACCACCAACACCTGCCCGCTCCGGGAGCCGTTCTCGGCGGCCGCCGCGCCCGGGGTGGTCGCGGCGGCGACCATCCCGTTTAACCTGCTGGTGTGGTCGGATGCGACGGCAATAAAGCAAAAAGTAGATTTGGCGCGCAAACTCGGCGTGCGCGGCGTCGCCGTCTTTAAGCTCGACGGCGGCCAGGACCCCAACCTCTGGAGTGTCTTGAGGTAACCCGCGCAAGAGGTTTCCTTTTTGGCCATACTTCTATCTTGTCACTTCTCGTTTATGTTGAAGACATAGGAATAATATTCGCCATTTTCGGGGGTCGATAAGTCATTTATGCGGGAAAGTGTCACAAGGAATTTCCGTCCATTTGTAGAAATTTCCTTTTCTGTTCCCGGCTTAAATGGGAAATAATTTGAAGCTACTGGAGGTTTAAAAGTAATCTCTCTCGAACCGCCTGAAGCTTCTCGAACGGTACGTAAGGTGGGGGTAATATTTAAGACGAGCACTATCCCTTGTGAATAAGGGAGAATTGTGCCGTCAGGAACACATACACCCTCGGATGAAAGCGCGAACGGAACGTTATAAGGTGATGGTGTGAGCGTACCAGCGTGGTCTAAATCGATTATATCGCTTTCGTTTGGCACAACATTTGAGTGAATAGTTTGGGTGGCTTTAAATAAGTTTCGTGGTTCATGTGGGCCAAAATACCAGCCGACCCATTGAAGAGCTACCACAGCAGCGGCGATGATGAATAAAACCAAAATGCTCTTGAGGAGCGTTTTTTTAGGGTCACGCTTCATGCGTTCCCACCAAATGTCGGCGGCTTGCTCGACGGTTCCGAATACTGTCTTGTCCTCCCCACCCTGCATTGTCGCCAGTATAGCCCTTTTTCGGGATTACTTGCGACGAGGGGATAGGTACGAAGGGAGCTACATACAAAACCACCCTAGCGATGGGTAAGTGCATCTAAAATAATGAAAAAAGTGTTAAGAAGACCGTAGGAAAATGTCTTTTAATAAGTCCTTATTTATAGGGCTATATCGGATACACAAAACTGTGTATAACTAGCTTTCTAAATACCGTTATGATATGGTAAATAGGTCAGTTTGTCTGACGACAGAAAATTATATCGGCTCGCTGCGGGCATCAATAAAACGATGTACTCATGGGCGAAATGACGGGCAACCGTCTGCCGTCGCCCCAGGCAAATAAAAGCACCACCGAAAGGTGGTGCTTTTATTTTGTCTTATCAGGTTTTCTGAAATGGAACGAGCATATTTCAAGATGTTTGTTTACTGCAACTAGGAGAATGCGTATAGGAGGCTGCCCTATTGATTGATAATCCTTGGTAAAGAAATATTTCTCGCCGTTTGGTTGGTATTCGTAGGAGTCAAAGTTGGTCAGGACTTCTTGCATTTGCTCTAGAGCAAAGTCTATCTTTTTCAAAGCCTCTTCTGTTGTGTGTCTCCGCATCAATTCTGCTTTCCTGCTCTCTACAAAGTGTTTCAAGGCCATACGGGTCATATATACCCGCTTCATTTGATGTGGGTGCTTCTTTCCGTGCTTTGAACCCCGAATATCAAAGAGCCTGAGTCTTTCCGCATGCCTCTCAATTGGGGCTTTATCGGGTAGCTCGTAGTACTCTCTTGCGAGTCTTTTGATGTGGAATATGCGCCTAGGTATGCTAGCAATGTTGGGCATAAAAAATATCCCTTGCGGGGACCAGTCAATAATAGCAAAGGTGGACCGAAAAACAACCCAACTATTCACAAGATAAGCCTAGGGTAGCTTTGTATATAAGTCCCGGTACGAACTTATTGACATTTAGGGGTTCATTTGGTACTATGCGGGTACGGAATGCCTGCATCACGTTTTAACAAAGGACCCAAGCGGTTCTCTCATAAACCACGCTTTCAGAAGCCGTTTAACCGCCCGCAGGGCGGGTTTAGCCATGCAGGCCCGGGGAAGCCCTGGCAGCGCGGGGGCCGCGGGGGAAAGCAGGGCTTTAAACAAGCCTCCTTCGACCCGTCGCAGTTTATCAACAAATCGGTCATCGAAGAGGTGGTCGAGGAGTTTATCCCCGAGCATGCGTTTGCCGATTTTGCCGTCGACCAGCGGCTTAAGAAAAATATCGAACACAAAGGCTATGTGGTGCCGACGCCGATCCAAGACCGCGCAATAAACCACATTTTGCGCGGCGAAGACGTGGTCGGCATCGCCAACACCGGCACCGGCAAGACGGCGGCTTTTCTTATCCCGCTCGTCGACAAAGTGCTGCGCGGCAAGGGCGAGCGCATCTTGGTGATGGTACCTACCCGCGAGCTGGCGCTCCAAATTAACGATGAGCTCAAAGGCTTTGCCAAAGGGCTCGGCATCTATGGCGCGGTATGCGTCGGCGGCGCCAACATCAACCCGCAGATTAGCGAGCTGCGCCGCCGCCCGGCGTTCGTCATCGGCACGCCGGGGCGGCTTAAGGACCTGCTCGAGAGGAAGGCTTTGACGCTCGGCGATTTTCGCACGGCGGTCTTAGACGAGGCCGACCGCATGCTCGACATGGGCTTTATCCACGACATGCGCAAAATTTTGGCTCTGCTCCCGACGCCGCGGCACACGCTCTTCTTCTCCGCGACGCTCAGCCCCGAGATCGAAAAATTGATAGGCGAGTTTCTGCGCACCCCGACGCGCATTTCGGTCAAGACGCGCGAGACTGCGGCCGCCATCGAGCAAGATATCGTGCGTGTGCCGCGGGGCGCCGACAAGCTCGACCTCTTGCACGACTTGCTTACCAAGCCGGGCTTTACCAAGGTCCTTATCTTCGGCCGCACCAAGCACGGCACCGAGCGGCTCGCCAAAAAATTAGTCGAGCGGGGGTTTAAGGCCGAGTCCATCCACGGCAACAAGTCGCAAGGTCAGCGCGTGCGCGCACTCGACCTCTTTAAGCGCGACCATGTGCAGGTGTTGTGCGCCACCGATGTCGCCGCGCGCGGGCTTGACATCGCAGGCGTTTCTCACGTAATAAATTACGATCTGCCAGGGAGCCGGGAGGACTACGTCCACCGCATCGGCCGCACCGGCCGGGCAGGGAAGCGGGGTAAGGCCTTGACCTTTATCGAGTCATAAGAATATGGAGAGCAAGAAACAACACCGCGCCCCGCGGGCGCCCGGCAAGACCTACCAAAAGGACGGCCACTGGGTCGACAAGCCAAACAAGACGGTCATTTTGATCTGCGCCTGCGGCAACAAGTACCTTAAAACTCGCCCGGGGCAGGACGCCTGTTTGCGCTGCTTCTGCACCTCGCTCTAAAAGGCGAGGCTCGAACGTTTAGCCGCTTTGCATAGAGCTTCCTTTGGGGGAGTCCGTACTGTGCGCTCTTCATGGTCGCTACACCGCGCAGGCGGTATCAATAGTTTATGAAAACGATAGTATTAGATTTTTTCGGAGACGCGCGCCGCATTGCGGCGTCTTTGCGCGCACGCTACCCCAACGTCGACCGCCGCCACGCGGCGGCCTTGGCCGCGGCACTCCCCGTATTTTTTATGGGTCCGTATGTCATACCGTTTATGCTCGCGCTCCTCTTTTTTGGCGGCGTGATGGCGGCATACTTCGCGCTTGCGGCGCGCGTCGGCGCGCACGCCTTGCGCGCGGCGGTGCCCCCGGCAGCGATGCTGCCGTTTGTGGGCATTGTGAGCCCGGTCGAGCATTTGCCCAACTGGATGCAGATAGTCGCACACCTCTTCCCGGTCACCTACATCGTCGAGGGCGTGCGCACGCTGGCGACGTTCGGCGCGTTCGACGGTGCGGCCTTCGTCGCCTCCGTGCTCTTAAGCGCGATGTACCTTTTCTTTCTCTATTTGTGGGGCGAGGCGTACGGGACACGGGGCGCGTATGATACAGTAGTGGGCGATTATTAGCTCAGCAGAAGAATAAGTATTCTATGAGTTCAACAGTATTGTGGACGATCGTGGGCATCGTGGTTCTTGCGGGCATCGGGTTTTGGGCATATTCGGCGAAGGCTCCCGCCCCGGCGAGTGTCAATGTCGAAGCGCCGGCCGGCTCCTCAGAGACCAACCCCGCCTCCGGCACCGGCGACGCAAGCACAGGCGCAAGCGTTGATGTGGGTATCGGCGACGCAAGCCAGGCGCCGCTGCGCGCGTCGGTCGCCTACGGGGCAAACGGCTTTTCGTCCCAGGAGGTCAGGATCAAGAAGGGCGGCACCGTCACCTGGACAAACAGCGGCGGTAGCGCCATGTGGGTAGCATCGGCACAGCACCCGACCCACACCATCTACTCGGGTACGACGCTCGCGGCGCACTGCGACGACGCGACCGACGTGTCGTTCGACCAGTGCAAGACCGGCAGCACCTACAGCTTTACCTTCAACAAAGTGGGGACGTGGGCCTACCACAACCACAACAACGCAAGCCATTTCGGCAAAGTCGTCGTGATAGAGTAGGGCGGTGGATATATCTCTTAAAGCACGGGCCGCGCATGTCGCTCTGCGAGCGGGCGCGGCCTTTGCGTTTATCTACCCGGCAGTTAATGCGTGGGGCGACCCCAACGCGTGGGTAGGGTACTTCCCTCAGTTTGTGCTCGATGCCGGCGCGGCGCTCGGTGCCTCTGATATAGTCGTCCTGCACGCGTTTGGCGCGCTCGAGATTGTCATTGGCGTGTGGTTTTTGTGGGGCCGCAAGCTGTTTTGGCCCGCGGCGGCCGCCACGGCGATACTCCTTCTTATTGTCGGGTTCCATACCGAGCATATGCAAGTCGTCTTCCGCGACCTCTCCATCGCGGCGATGACGTTCGCCTTGGCATTGACCCACTTGCCCCACAAGCGAGAAGCGCTACAATAGCCCTATGCGATGGGTCATAGGCATACTGGTGGTGCTCGCCGTAGCCGCAGCGGCCTGGTTTTTGCGCGACCCGATTATTGGGCTCTTTTCCTCGGCGGTCCCGGCCGCAGTGCCCGAAGCGCCGGCGGTAACCGAGCCCGCCACCACGACCTATGCCTCCTCGACGCTCGGCTACTCCTTCGACTACCCCAAAACCTATGCGCTCAACGAGGCGTACCAGTACGACTTTAGCCCGAGCAAATCCATACGCGGCGTCGCCGTCGCCGCGCCGGCGCAGACGGGCACCAACCTTGGCTCGGACACGCGCGTCTCGGTCGAGCAGCTGCCGCGCGCCGCGACCTGCACGGCCGACATTTTCATCATTGCGGACGTAAAGGCAAAACCGGTGAGCGACAGCCAAAACGGCACCGAGTACTCCTACGCCACCACCACGGGCGCGGCCGCCGGCAACGTGTACGAGGAGATGGTCTACGCCTTCCCCAAATCCAAGCCCTGCACCGCTATCCGCTACGCCATCCACTCGACCAATATCGGCAAAGCCGACGCTTCGGTCGGCTCCCCGACCAATAGCGTCGGGGCTACCGAAAGTACAGTCCGTGAGTTTGACCGCTCGGCCTTGCTCGAGGGGTTCCACGCAATTCGCCGCTCGTTTAAATTCTTCAGTGCTCCGGAGACGCAATAGGAGGCACTACGCCACGCATAAAGAGTCCGGGCGCGCCCGCCGGGGGGCGCGGGGGGCCCACAAAAAACCCGGGGGTTAATTTTTGCGGCGGGGCGGGGTTGTTTAAAAAAACAACGCGCGGGGGGGGGGGGGCCCCCGCCCGGGCG
>CAYIWV010000003.1:15875-34259 GCA_964367315.1 uncultured Candidatus Saccharibacteria bacterium
CGCTGTGGTTTTTTTTTTTTTCTGTGCTCGGACTACTAATTGTTCCCAATTCGCCTCGTTATATTTTGTCCGGGCGCGCGGGGGTCCGGCCGCGGCTCACCTACTACAACGGCGTCTATAATTTTCGCCTGCGGAGAGTGTTCATTAAAAACACCAAGGCGCGGTGGGGGAGCGCAAGCAGCCGGGGCAACCTCAACTTTAACTACAAAATAATATTTTTGCCGCCGGCGCTCTGCGACTATATCATCGTGCACGAGCTGTGCCATCTTGCCGAGTTTAACCACAGCCCGAAGTTTTGGGCGCTGGTCGCGCGCGCCTGCCCGGAGCATAAAGTCCTGCGCCGGCGCCTGCGCGCCGCCGAATACTCCCCGAACCTTCATCATTGGCAAGGTATAACGGCCTGATGTTTCGCGACCGGCGTGATGCGGGCCAAGAGCTCGCGCGAAAAATGAGAGACTATAGGGGCAAAAACGGCATCGTGCTCGCGCTCCCGCGCGGCGGGGTGCCGGTGGGTTATGAGCTTGCCAAAGAGCTTGCCATGCCGCTTGCGGCGTTGGTGGTGCGCAAGGTGGGGCATCCCGACAACCCCGAGTATGCGCTGTGCGCGACCGACTCCTCGGGCGAGTCTCTCTGCGGCACCGCCGCCGCAGAGGTCGAGGCGCCGTGGCTTGCCGCCGCTATCGCCAAAGAGGCCGCAGAGGCCGCGCGCCGCGAGCGCCTGTACCGCGGCGCGAACCCCGCGCCGTTTCTTGCGGGCAAGGTCGTGATTATCGCGGATGACGGCGTTGCCACCGGGCTCACTATGCGGTTTGCCATTATGCGCGTGCGCGCGCAGGGGCCTGCGCACATCGTGGTCGCTGTGCCGGTCATCCCCGCGGATTTCGCCGGCATGCTCGAGGAGGAGGGGGTCGTGGTCGCGGCGGTAGAGCGGCCGGAGCATTTTTTGGGCGCCGTTGGCGCGTATTACGAGCAGTTCGACCAGGTGTCGGACGAGGAGGTGCGCGCCGCCATGGCGTCTTTGTGACATCCCGGTGCGGGTGCCGGTTATAGAGGCATGACTAAAAATCCATTTTTAAATGCAGGAGCGGCAATTATATATATTGCGGGCATTATTCTTATCCTGTCTAGTTTTGTTGACGGACCCGTCGAGGCACGACTCCCGCTCCTTATCCCGCTCACGATGATATCGCTCTTTACGCTCTCGGCATCCGTCATGGGCTATATCTTTCTCTATCAGCCCATGCTTTTCATACTGGGTGGCAAGCATGCCGAGGGAACGACACTCTTTTTAAAGACAGTCGGCATTTTTGCCGCGTATGTGGTGGTGCTGTTTGCGGTCATCTTTATCGTCGCGCACTAGTGTGGTACGGTAGGGCACAAAGAGATCTTTGGAGGTGTTCGATGAAGATCGTCTGCACTATCTGCAGCAGGGTCAAAAGCGAGGAGTCGGTCGTGCTCCCGGCGCAGGAGCGCTACCTCGCCCCGCATATCGCGCAGGCCAAGGTGTTCGCCGAGATGCTTGAGCTGCCGTACTATATCCTCTCTGGCAAGTTCGGGCTCGTGCGTGCGGATGAACCCGTGCCTTACTATGACCACCGGCTTAAGGAGGATGAGATCGATCGTGTTGCCGGATGGGTGATGAGCAGGATCGCGCAAGACAAGATCACGCATATCAACTTTTGCGCCGAGCAAAAGCCGACCTGGGCGCCCTATGAGGAAATCCTCAGGCGTGCGTGCGAGCGCACAGGCGTGATACTCACTCTGCACTTGATCTAGCCTTGCGTCATACAAAAGAGCCCCGCGGGTAAACCGCGGGGCTTTTGCTATGCTTAGGACATGTATATAAGCGTGCGCGTCCTCGCCGGCGCAAAAAAAGAGTCGGTCGAGGAGGTAAGGGCCGGCCGGCTTAGGGTCGCGGTCAAAGAGCCGGCTAAACAAAACCTGGCCAACCGTCGGGTGTTGGCGCTAGTAGCCGCGCATTTTGGCATCGCAGTCAACAAGGTGCGCCTTGTGAGCGGCCATACGTCGCCATCGAAAATATTTTCTGTCGATTTGTAGCCGCTACTCCCGCCGGTCTTTATGTAAAAAACAGGTTCCCGGACGTAGGGTACACTTACCGTATTAGCAGCTTATTAATTTTTTATGGCTGACAAAAATAAGGCCGGGCTCGTGGCGGGGGCGCTGCTCGGGGGGTGGCATGTGGTATGGTCGGTGCTGGTGTTGACCGGCATGGGGCAGGTTATTTATGACTTCGTACTGTGGGCGCACATGCTCCATGTGCCCGTGGTGGTGGGCCCGTTTGACGTAGGGGCGTCGGTAACCTTAATAGTCGTTACCGCCGTGTTCGGGTATGTGCTTGGCTATGTCGGTGCGTGGGTGTGGAACCGGGTGCATCGCTCGTAAAAAATACAAGGAAACCCCCCGCCGAGGATACGGCGGGGTTTTTGGCGTGGGCGCATGCGGTAAGGACTAGGCTCCTCAACCGTCTTTATATGCTGTGTGCAGGATTTTTTACCCGTTTAGCTCTTAATATGGTTATGAACGGATCTTCATTATTATCAAGCCGTACCGCACTCGCCGGCATTGTTGCGTTTGGCGTGCTTGGCGCCGGGCTCGTGTCTATGGCGCTCTTTGCCAATGCCGAGGTCGGCCCGGACATAACGACCACCATCCACGGCGCGCATGGGGTAGTGCTCTCGGCGCCTCTTGGCACCGCGGTGCACGCCAAGGCGGTAGTGGCGACCACCACCGCATCCACAACGCCGACCGGCACGGTGGATTTTAGGCTGTATTCCAACGCAAGCTGCACCGGCACCCCGACCACGCAGGCCGGCGTACCGCTCGTCGGCGGCGTCGCGGAGTCGGCAACGACCACCGTTGGCGCAAGCGGGCTCTCGTACATTGTCCGCTACAACGGCGACACCGACAACGCGCCCTCCGAGGATGGCTGTGTGGCAGTTATTGTCACGGCGCCGGGCACGGTACTGTCGACTGCGCTTTCGAGCTCGACAGTGCTTGTCGGCACCTTTGTGCATGACAGCGCGACGCTGTCGAGCTCGACCGCCAGCGCGACCGGCACGGTCGCCTACAAAGTCTTTACCAACAGCGCATGCACCATGGGCGAGCAAAGCGCGGGAGTAAAGACCGTCAGCAATGGCTCTATCCCTGACTCCGACAGCATCCAGTTCAACACCCCGGGCACGTACTACTGGCAGGCGCACTACTCGGGCGACCAGTACAACGCGTCTGCGACGAGCACCTGTACCAGCGAAGTACTCTCGGTATTGTCGACCTCGACGCCGCCCGGCCGGATTATTGTCGACAAAGTAACTGCCCCCGCAGGCGCCACGAAGTCGTTTAGCTTCGATACGAGCGGCACGGGGTATGCGGACTTTACTCTCACCGATGCCGCTGCGCCGAACAATCAGCAGCTTGCGCCGGGGACGTACCGCATTAAAGAGATTGCTACCCCGGGGTGGAGACTTGTGGGGGCAACCTGCTCGCGCAACGGCGCAAGCTCGACCCCGTACGCTCAAAACAGCACCCTGGTGCTTGGCTCGAACGACACCATTGCCTGCACCTTTACCAACGCGCAGGCGACCTCTACCGGCGACGGTGATGACGATGATGATGACCACGATAGGGGCAAGCACAAAGGGTGGGTGCTGGGGCTCCCGTTTGGGATCTTAAAGAAGATACTGGACGGCGACTTCCCGGGCTTTGACCAAGAATTCTTTAACCAGCTCCTCGATGACGATGGCGATGATGATGACGATGAGATTGAAGTAAAGATAGAAAAGGTCAAAGAAAAGAAGCAGAAGAACGAGTCACGCCAAAATAGGAATCGCGGCCAAGAGCGCGACGACGATTAGCAAAAAAAATAAAACCCCCCGGCGCTTGCGCCGGGGGGTTGGTCGTTTTGGGATTGTTTAGGAACACAGGCGGGGGTTGCAAAAATTGTGTGTTTGTGCTCTAACTAATGGTAGATGAGGTAGGCGCCAACAGGGGAGGGACCCATGCGCATATGGTTTGCGGTGCTCGTGGCTCTGGGGGTCCTTATCCCTGACAGAGCGGCGGGCTCAGATTTGTATATACCGGTCGGCAAAGAGACGGTAGCGCCCCTTGGGTGGGTAGGTTTTTGCATCAAGAGTGAGGGGGGCGAGTGCGACACTAAGCCTATGGCGGCGGTGGATGTCGCGCTCACACCCAAAGATTGGAATACCTTGGTGTTTGTAAACCGGTTGGTCAACAGCCGCATTACGTACCTAACTGACCAAGAGCATTGGGGTGCGCATGTACTCGATCGGTGGAGCTACCCCGACGACGGCTACGGCGACTGCGAGGACTATGTCTTGCTCAAGCGCCGCATGCTCATCAGTTTGGGGTGGCCGCGGCAAGCCTTGCTGGTGACTCTCGTGCGCGACCCAAACGGTATTGGGCATGCGGTGCTCACCGTTAAGACAAACAAGGGCGAGTTTATCCTCGATATCCAGGAGGAGCAGATTCTGCTCTGGTCACAGAGTAAGCATCTCTTTGTCTCTCGGCAGTCGCAGACTGACCCGAACAAATGGGTGTATCTCCGCGGCCCGTCCCAAGTCTCTGCCGTGCAGCAGAAGAAAAGGTAGGACCAGCCCCCGAGCGCATGTGCGCTCGGGGGCTTCTTCATTTCTTCAGCTACGGGGGGTTATATACACTCTATGGACAAGAAGAAAGCAGAGCGGTGTGTCTCCCGCGGTGCAGCGCGCTGGTTCGCCTCGCGCCTTAAGCCCGTGGTTAAAAAACTCGGGGTTACCAACATCCCCAAACCCAAAGGCAAGGCCAAGGGGCGCATCGGCAAGAAAAAAGCGGAGGTACAATAAGCTCATGCAGGCACTACAAGACATGTTGGGCCTTATGCTCGACTTTTTGCTCGGGCTGCTCACGCTCTTTATTAACTTTGCAATCGCGGTGCTTACCCTAATCCTTACCTTCGCGCGCAGTCTCGTGGGGCTCGTGTCGTAGGTAAGAGCCCAGGGCTTTGTGCGTCATACCGTTCATGAAAACACTATTTATTGTCGGGGGTGTGTTAGTTGCGGGGCTGGTAGCCTATAGCGCGTGGCAATTAGCGGGCGCAGGGCCCGGGCTCTCGGGCCAGCCCGGGCCAAACTCGGCCGAGGGCGCGCCCGAGGGCTCTATCCACAACCTGCCCGTGCCGCCGGCGGTCGCTGCGGTGCGCGCGCAGGTTGCCGCAGAGAAAGGCATGGCCGACAACCAGGTGCTTATCGAGACCGCGTTCGAAAAGGAGTGGTCGGACTCCTGCCTCGGCCTTGGCGGCCCGGCCGAGAGCTGCCTGCAGGTTATTACCTCGGGTTGGGAGGTTGTAGCCACCGCTAAGGGCGAGACGCGCACCTACCGCACCAACGCCGACGGCTCGGTCATCCGCACCGAGCCCGTTAAGTAATGGCACAAAAGCCCGATTTGCTATACTGAGCGCATGAGCACCGAGGAGTTTAAAGTATCGGGCAACGACGTGATATCGACTATTAAACGCATCATCGCCGAGGGCAACGCCCGCCGGATTATGATCAAAAACGAAGCGGGGGACACCATTGTGGAGTTCCCGCTCACGCTTGGCGCGGTCGGCGCGCTGTTAGCGCCGCTCCTGGCGGCGGTCGGCGCCGTGACGGCACTCGTCACTAAATGCACCATCGTCGTCGAGCGCCGCGATACGCCCGCGTCCGCGCCCGCGCAAGAGCAGGCGCAAGAGCCGCCAAAATCGGTAGAGGGTATACTATAGGTAGTATGATGAATCCTTATTATTGGGGCGGGGGCGATATGTTCGGCTTTTTATCATTTGCGGGCCCGTTTTTTGTGGTCGCGATGCTCTGGTCGTTGGTGTGGAAGGGTTTAGCCCTGTGGCACTCGGCGGGGCGCAACGAGCCTATTTGGTTCGTGGTGCTTTTGGTCGTCAACACGCTCGGTGTGCTCGAAATTATTTATCTCTTTCTCGTCGCAAAGCTTAAATTTGACCAACTCTTCAGTAAACATCGTTCGCATTAGCCGCGTATGACAAACGCAGATGCGCTGCGGCAGGGCGGGGCAGCGGTTACTGCCAACGACGTTGTTTTTGGCGCACGCGGTACTGGGTACTATGCGGCACCAACGGCCCCCGGCACCTATCCCGGGGTGGTCATGGTGCACGAGTGGTGGGGCTTAAACGAGCAGATTAAAGACACTGCGCGCGACCTGGCCGCGCAGGGTTACCGCGTAGCGGCGGTCGACCTCTTCCACAAGCCGGCAGCCACGGCGCGGGAGGAGGCGCAGGCGCAAGTCGCCGCGCTTAACCAAACCAACGCGGTGCAAGAGATGCGCGAGGCCGCCAACTACTTGCGCGCGCAGGGCGCGCCCAAGGTCGCCTCGCTTGGGTGGTGCTTTGGCGGCAAACAATCTCTCGAGCTGGCTTTAAGCGGCGAGCCGCTCTCCGCGACGGTCATTTACTACGGCTCTAACCCGCCCACCTCGCCGCACGGGCTTGAGGTGATCACGTGGCCGCTCCTGGCACTATACGGCGACCAAGACCAGGGTATCCCGCTAGAGCATATCGAGCAGTTTAAGGCGGCACTCGCCGCGGCGGGGGTCGCACACAGTATCCAGGTGTACCCCGGGGTAGGGCATGCCTTTGCCAACCCCTCCGGCCCTAACTATGCGCCCGAGCCTACGGCCGACGCCTGGGCCAAGACACTCGACTTTTTGGCCAAGAACCTAAAGTAGCGCAGCAAAAAGTCCCGTTTCGCACAGAGCCCCCTCGAAAAAGTCCTCGGACCCTCTCTGCGGGGGTACCCCCAGACTATTTTCTCGGGGACTCTGTGCTCCGCTTTTTTTGGGAGCTTTTGCGGATTCTTTATCCACAGACTTGTGTATTGTGTGTAGTTACAGGCTAAACATGTGTTAAACTTAGTGCATATTAGGTAACATATGTGTGATTTATGAACATCCATAAACCCCTTACCTCCAAGCAGCAGCGCGTGTTGCAGAACATTGAGCTTTACCTTAAGGCCAAGGGCGAGCCGCCAACATTAGAGGAGCTGCGCAAAAACTTGGGGTTTAAGTCTCTGCGCACCGTAACGCAATATTTAGAGACGTTGGAGCGCAAGGGCTACCTGCTGCGCCGCCGGCACGCGCGGCGCAATATCGAGCTGCGCGCGGTCGATGCACAAGGTACCGCGGCAACCCTGGTGTCGGTGCCGGTGGTTGCCAACGTGGGCTGCGACGATTTGTCGGTCTTTGCGCAAGAAAATACGGACGAGTTTTTGCAGATCGATCAGTCGCTGGTCGACAAAGAGGGCGACATTGTTGCCGTGCGCGCGGTGGGCGAGTCGATGCTCGACGCGGGGATCCATAGCGGCGACTATATTTTGGTCAAATTTACCGACCGGGTGCAAAGCGGCGATAGGGTCGCGGCGATTGTGGGCGACATGGTGACCGTCAAGCGGCTCGTGCGCCAGGGCGGGGTCACCATCCTCTACCCGGAGAGCAAAGACCCGCAGTACAAGCCCATAGTCTTGCGCGAGGATTTTAAAATCGCGGGCAAGGTGCTCTGTGTCATCCCGGCGGCGGTTGCCGAGGCCGAAGAGGTCGTCCCGGTAGAGCACCAAAATTGGGATTAAAAAAATAGGCTGCACAGTGGTACACTGGGGGCGGGCGATTTTATAAGTATCGAGAATGCCTATGAACAAATGGATTTTGATAGCGGTCGGGGTGCTGGTCGTAATCGGGGTGGGGGCGTGGGTACTCTGGGGGCGTACGGGTGCGGGGCAAAGTGCCACAGTTGTCGAGTCGCAGACACAAAGCGGTAGCATCGCGCAGCTCATGGCCCAAGGCACGTCCAAATGCGAGGTCACGAGCGAGACGGACGGCGTGTCATCGAGCGGCACCGTGTATGTCGCCGACGGCAAAGTCCGCGGCACATTTACCACGAGTGGTGCCGGGGTGGGCACGGTAGAGAGCAACATGATTGTGCGCGACGGGTTTGTCTATGTATGGAGCGATGCCATGCCGCAAGGTATTAAGATGTCGGCCGAGGCATCGGGCGGCGCGCAGACAGGCGCAAGCCAGCCTAACCCTTATGACGCAAATTATGACTACAATTGTACCCGTTGGAGTCCCGTTGAGTCACAGTTTGCCTTGCCGAGCGATATTACCTTTACCGAGTTTAGCGTGCCCACGGCTGGCGCGACTGGCGCGACTGGCGCGACTGGTGCGGCCGGCGCAAGCGGCGTAAGTTGCGCGCAGTGCGATTTAGCGCCCGCCGGCAGTGCGCGCGAGCAGTGCCGCGCGGCGCTTAACTGCAAATAAGGGGCAGGGGTCGGGTATACTGGGTGACGATGGAGCTTATCCGCGGCGATGAGGAGATGGAGGCGCTCAATGCGCGCCTCAACGATGCCGAGGAGCTGCGCGCCTATAAGGCCCGCTATGACCATTACCGGGCGGGAGTGCTGCCGCGGGTGCTCGGGGGCTGGCTCATCCTGTGCGGCAACCTACTGTACGGCAAAGAGCCGTCCTACCTTAAATTCCGCGCGCTCGAGGTTATCGCCCGCGTGCCGTACTACTCGTGGGCGTCCGCCGCCTATACGCTTTTGACGCTCTGCTACCGGAGCGAACTGCGCGCCTTGCGCCTTGCCAAGGTCGCGCGCTTTGCGCAGCTTGCGCAAGACAACGAGACGATGCATGTCGTCGTAATATCGCACCTTGCGGCCCGCGAGGGCCGCGCGGGGTGGATACGCCACACCGTGGTGCCGCTCCTGTTCGCATTTTTTTATTTTTGGTGGTCGTACTTTCTCTATATGGTAAGCCCCCGCTCTGCATACGAGCTTAACTACCTGTTCGAGTCGCACGCGTTTGCGCAGTACTCGCGCTTTTTGGCGACGCACGAGGCGCGGCTTAAAAGTAAGACGGTCGCGAGCGAGTTTTTGACATGGTACGGCCGCCGCCCCGCAAACCAGTACGAGCTCTTTCGCTCGGTGCGCAATGATGAAATAATCCACCGCAACCGCTCGATAGAGGAAATCCCGCGCGCAACAAACGCGCGCGTGGTACGATAGCGTTATGATGGCGCTCGCGTTCGTCGACTTTATACGATTATGACGGACGTCCTTCTTGCATCGGGGCTCGTGATGCTCGCATCGCTTAGCGGTGTGGTGTTTGCCGGCTGGCGCCTCGGGGCTTTTATATCCCGCAACCTCGACTTTTTGGTGAGCTTCTCGGCGGGAGTTTTTATCATTTTTGCCTACGGGCTGGCGACCGAGACGATCGAGCACCTCGGCTCTTTGGCAGCAGGCGTGGCATGGATATTCGCCGGCGCGGTCTTCGTGTGGCTTGCGGTCAAGCTCTTGCCGGCGCTCCATACGCACGGCCATGGGCAGGACCATGCCGAGCACGCGCACCAAAAACTCGACCCGCGGCGCATGATTATGAGCGATGCGATACACAACTTCGGCGACGGCATCTTTTTGGCGGCGACATTCGCCGCTGCGCCGCTCTTGGGCATAAGCGCGACGGTAAGCGTGTTTATCCACGAGTTTTTGCAGGAGATAGCCGAGTTTTTCGTCCTGCGGGACGGCGGCTACTCGGTGCGCAAAGCGCTTACGGTAAACTTTGCCACCTCCTCGACGATACTGGTGGGCGGCATCGGCGGGTTTTTCTTGCTCGATACGTTCGCCTCGCTCGAGGCGCCGCTCTTGGGCATTGCGGCGGGCGGGGTGTTGGTGGTGGTGCTCCACGACCTTATCCCGCACTCGGTGCGCGACTCGATAACGCTTATGCACTATGCCAAACATATCGCCTGCTTTGCGGTCGGCGTGGCCCTTATGCTCGGCGTACAGACGCTTATCCCGCACGAAGAGCCGATTGCCATAACATCTGTGTTTGCCGCACATACCGCGGGGCTTGCCCCGAGCGTAGTCGGGGGGTAAAGTAGCGGCATGAAGGAGCCGCTCCTCTTGCCATCGAGCCGGGCCGTCATCGTCAAAGAGACGCGCGGCGCGGCATTTATATTGAATGCGGCGGTAGCTATAGGCATTGTGGCGGTCTTGGCCGGGGCGGCCGACGTGTCGAGCCGGCTCGCGTCTCGCTATTTGGGCGCCACTGCGGCGCGCGACGCATTTGCGCCGGCCGCGGCGCTCGAGTTGCCCCGCTAGCGCTCGCGTGGTATACTACTCCCTGTTCGTAGTAAGTTCTCCATGTGCCATTCGGCGGCAGGAGGGTCGCCTTACGAAGAACCTAGTTACCAAAAGATTCTCGTAAATCATGGCACGCAAACTTTTCGTCGGCGGACTTCCGTACCGCACGACGAACGATGAGCTCCGCGACGCATTCGCTCAGGCGGGTGAGGTCGTCAGCGCATCAATCGTGACCGATCGCGAGACCGGCCGCTCCCGGGGCTTCGGCTTCGTGGAGATGGAAGACAGCTCTGCCGACAATGCTATTTCTATGTGGAATGGCAAGGAGTTCGGCGGTCGCATGTTGACGGTCTCCGACGCACGCCCTAAGGCGTAGGTCACGCAACACAAAACGCCGCCCCTTTGGGGGCGGCGTTTTGTGTAGGCACTCCAAAAACACTCCCTACGACTTGAGTCACTGTCACTACGCTCCGGGAGTGTTTTTGGAGTGCGTTACAATAAAAAAGTGCTCCAAGAACTAAAGTCTTTTTACAAAAAGCACGGGCGGCACGATTTGCCTTGGCGCAAAACATACGACCCGTACAAGATACTCGTCTCCGAGGTAATGCTCCAACAGACGCAAGTCGAGCGGGTCGTGCCGCATTATGGCGCGTTTATTAAAAAATTTCCGACTGCGAGCCGGCTCGCGGTCGCCCCGCTCTCCCGGGTCTTGGCCGCCTGGCAGGGCTTGGGTTATAACCGCCGCGCCAAACACCTCCTCGGCGCGGCGCGGGTCATCGCCAAAGGCGGGTTCCCCAAAAAAGTCGAGGATATCGAGACGTTGCCCGGGGTAGGGCGCTACACGGCGCGGGCCGTCGCCGCCTTTGCCTTTAATAAACCAGAGAGCTTCGTCGAGACGAACATCCGCACGGTCATATTCCACCACTATGGCGGCGCGTTTATCCACGGGCCCGTGGGCGACGCCGAGCTCTTGCCGCTTATCGCCGACCTGCTTAAAAAATCGCGGATGAAGCCGCGCGATTTTTATGCCGCGATGATGGATTATGGCGCGCACCTTAAAAAACAAGGAGTGCGGCTCAACGCCAAAAGCACGCACTATCGCAAGCAGAATAAGTTCGAGGGCTCTGCGCGCCAGTTGCGCGGAGCGATACTGCGCGAACTTTTAAAGCACCAGGCGACGCTCGCGGTGCTCTCCCACAAAATCCCGCGCTCCAAAGAGCAGGTCGCGCTCGAGGTCGCGCGGCTCGTCTCCGAGGGCTTGGTCGCCGCAAAGGGCAAGACCTTCGCCATTTCGGATAAATAAAAAAGAAAAAAGGCGGGACATCTGTCCCGCCCCGCAGGGGGTCACTTTTTTTGCGGAGGTTTGATCGTCGAGCCCTGCGCTTGCAGATGCTCAGCGACGCCCCAGTCCTTGCTTATGCGGGCATGGGCGCCCGTGATAAAGGACATTTGCGCCTGAATGTTGATAGCACCGCCGCGCTCAAGGATTTGTGTCATCGCCTGAGCGATCTTTGTCGCCGTTCCCGCGAGGTTGATTGCTTCATCGCGTATCATCTCGATACGTCTTCGATGTATCGCCTGCAGTGACGAATCATGCGGTTTGCCGTTGGTCATCGGTATCCTCCTGATTGAACCTACATAAAATTGTAGCATACTTTATCTATAAATGCAAGCACCTCAACATGAAAGGGCGGGGCTTTTGCCCCGCCCCGCGCCGTACGAGCCGACCTCACTTCTTATTGTAGACGAAACTGGGGAATCGGTTGGCAAACCGATCCATTGCCGATTTGGCGGTAACGCCCGGCTCAAGATACAACATGACATCATGTTGTGCCGGCGGACGCGGAGCCGCCTGGGGCTTGCCGGCGGTTTCGGGCCTGTGTCTTGGCGGCCGCGCGCCAGAATGCTTTTTTTGACGGAACTTCTCAAGGCCGTGAGGCATCGTAAAACCCCCTGTTTGGGACCATTCCCGCAGCAGACTATACCCCTAAAATGACGGGGATGACAATAGGGCGCTTGTTGGTCTTTTCGAAGAGGAAGCGCGCCACGGTGTCGGTGACGTTGTTCTTGACGAAATCGAAGTTGACGGGCTGCTGGCCTTTAGCCGAGTCCTCGATCGTTTTTTTGACGATGATGCGCGCCTGTTGGAGCAGCTCTTGCGACTCGCGCAGGTAGACGAACCCGCGGGAGATGATGTCGGGGGATTTGCGCAAACGGCCGGTCTTTGGGTTTACCGTCGCGATGATGACGAACATGCCTTCTTGCGCCAAGACGTTGCGGTCGCGGATGACGACCTCTTGTATGTCGCCGACCGAGAAGCCGTCCACCAAGCGCAGGCCCGCAGGCGCGTTCTCCTTAAGCCGCACGATGCGCTGGCCCTCATCTTGTATCTCGAGCACGGCGCCGTTGTCTGGGATGATAATCTCGTCCTCCTGCCGGCCGCAGGCCTTGGCAATGTCGCCGTGCACGCGGAGCATGTAATGGTAGCCGTGGAGCGGCATAAAGAAGCGCGGGTTGATCTTTTGGTGGATCCAGAACGTCTCGTCGCGGTTGGCGTGGCCGGAGGCGTGCACATCCATCGTCTCGCGGTGGATTATCTTTGCGCCCTGACGGCTGAGGTTGTCCTTGAGCTTCTGCACGTTGCGCTCATTGCCCGGCACGATAGAGGAGGAGAGTACGATCGTGTCGCCTTTCTTTATTTTTACGTACTTATGCGTCTTCATGGCGATGCGCATGAGTGCGGCAAACTCGTCGCCTTGCGCGCCCGTCGCCAAAATGACGAGCTTGCCGTCCGGCACATGCTCGGCCTGCGCCGAGTCGATGAACGTCTTGTCAGCAACCTTGAGCATGCCGAGATGCTTCACGATTTCGACGTTGACCTTCATGCTGCGGCCCTCGATGAGCACCTTTTTGCCCGCGCGCTCGGCCGCCTCGAGCATGCGCATGATGCGCTCGAGCTGCGAGGAGAACGTGCCGATAATAAGCCGGCCGGTGGCCTGGGTAATGATATCGTCGAGATTTTTTTGCACGATGCGCTCCGAGAGCGAAAAGCCCGGCTTTTCGCAATTGGTCGAGTCGGCCGCCAAAAAGAGCACTTTTTTGTCGGCAAAATAGGCGAACTCTTTTTCCTCCTCCTTGGTGGGGACGCCGTCGGTGTGGTCAAGCCGCAGGTCGCCGGTGAAGACCAGGAGTCCATAGGGCGTCTCGATAATGATACCCATCGCATCGGGGATGGTATGGGACACGGCGAAGAATTTGACCTTAAGGTCGCCGACGCGCACGGTATCCTCCTTTTCGACCTCGTGGATATCGAGGGGCTTTAGGTGAGGAAACTCCTCTTGCCGCTTGCGGATCATGACGCTGGTCAGCCGGCGGGTATAGATGGGCGGGTAGCCGATGCGGTCGATAACGTAGGGGATGCCGCCAATGTGGTCGAGGTGGCCGTGGGTGATGAACATCCCGCGGATTTTGTCCCGGCGGTCCTCTAAGTACTTGGTGTTGGGTAAAATGTAGTCGATGCCCGGCGTATCGTCCTCGCGGAACTGGAATCCGCAGTCGATGATAATAATGTCGTTGCCGAACTCGACCGCGGTCATGTTGCGGCCGATTTCCTCCACGCCGCCAAGCGGCACGATGCGGATATTGCCCGCCTCAAGCGGCGGGATAGGCTTCTCGTCGCCATTTTTGGCAAAGCCGTTTGCTTCGGGGATCTCGCGCGGCGGGTGCGGCTGATGCGGCCGCGGGCCGCCATGGCGGATACGGCCGCGCCCGCGGCCTCCTTTGCCGCCGAACCCGCCGCTCCTGCGGCGCCCCGGGGCATGCTTGTGCGCCGGCCCGGAAGGATGCTTATGGTCCGGTCCGGGGGTATGAGTGTGCTCTGGCATAATATCTGACTCTAGAAATAATTAGTTTTTTAGTAACGTCTCTGCTATTTGTCTTTCCGTATAGAAAAGATAGGCCACACGTAGTCTACTTCCCGGTGCCAGGAGGGGACGCTCAAAAAGCGGTCGCTGGGAGTTTCGACTAACCCTAGGTTAAGGCCCTGAAGGTCGTTAGGCACACTATACACGAAATCGGGCGCATAGAGAAATACCGCAGGGATATCGCGCGCGAGCTCTGTGGCGAAGGCGTTGTACAACTCCAGGCGCTCCGTGTCGCTCCCGGTGGCGCGCATGCGCTCCAGCGCGCTATCGGCGGCGCTGTTAGCGTAGAGCGCGATATTAAGGCCCGGGTCATTGCGCTGCGAACTATGCCAAAAGGCAAAAAGGTCGAGCTCGCGGCCGATGACCTCGCCAAAGAGGAGCGCATCGTACTTGCGGGGGCGGATGACATTTTGCGTCAGGTCGCCCTGCTCGTAGACCTGCACGTCCACCTCGGCACCCATGCGGCCCCACGTCTCGCTTAAGTACTGCGCCGCGCGGCGGAGCTCCGGCACGTTGCCGGTCGCGAGGCTCAAGGAAAGCCGCTCAATCGCGTCTCCCTTGCCGTGCACCAAGACCCCACTCTCCAGCCGCCAGCCTCCATCGATGAGTTTTTGCCGCGCCGCGAGCGCCGCGTCGCCCTCCTGTTGCGCAACCTCCATTTTTAAGAGCGACGGCGGCACCGGACCCATGAGCGGGGTGCCATACCCGCCGAGCACCTCCTCGACCAAAGCCTCCCGGTCGACCGCCTGCGAGAGCGCTTCGCGTACCGCGCGATTGCGCAAGACCTGCGATTGGTTTTGGTTAAAAAAGACGCCGAACACCCGGTTTAAGGGCGCGGTGCGCGGCGTCTGCGTAATGCCGCGCAGGCCTTCGGCAGAGAGGCCGCTGCCGCTCTCTACCTCGCCGTCCGCGAGCGCCTTCGCGAGCGCGGACTCGGTCTGGTAAAACTGGAGCGTCAGCGTGGTCAGGTAGGGCTCGCCGAGCGGATAGGAGCTGTTGGAGCGCAGGGTGTAGGCGGACGGGATGCCGCCCTGGCTGCGGGTTATCCCCGCGACCATGTACGGCCCGGAGCCGATGGGGTTGGTGTTGAGCTCGCTAAAAGGGAACTCTTCGTCCGAGACGCTCTGCCAGAGGCGCGCGGGAAGTATGCCCAGCGTGAGGTTTTCGATAAATGGAGCGTACGGGGCCTTAAGGGTAAAACGCACCGTGCGGTCGTCAACCTTTTCGACGCCGACGCCGTCCCAATTAGCCCGCAGAGGCGACTTAAGCGCGGAGGCCTGCGCCTTATGCACGGTAAAGATGATGTCCTCCGCCGTGACACGCGTCCCGTCGTGGAAGGCCGCCTCCTCGCGGAGCACCGCCGTATAGGTGAGGCCGTCCGCCGACCGCTCGTAAGAGGACGCGAGGTCGGGTAGGTACTCGCCCTCCGGCGTCGCGCGCAACAGGCCCGAGTACACGAGCGCGGTCAAATCGCGGTCGGCGTCGGAGAGCGCCAAAATAGGATTAATGAACCGCGGGCTGCCGACGATGCCCTCGGTCAAAGAGCCGCCGCGCGCGGGCGAGGGGACTGTAATCGAACTTTCAAGCATGAAAAGGAGCGCAAGGGAGGAGATGACGAGCATCCCCGCGAAAAAGAGAAAGAGCGCGCGGCCCGCGCCGCGAAACTCGGCAATAGCCTCCTCGGCCCGCCGTAAGACAGAGAAACGAGCGCGAGGCTCGCCCATGTGCCACAGAGTCATAATGATGCGGTAATTATCGAATGAAGAGAGCGGCTATAGCCGACAGCGCAAAAAGCACGCCGACGACAATGGTCGCGCGGAAGAGGAACAACTCGCCGCCGCGGCGCGTATGATACGCCGCAGTAAAGTTGTCTCCGCCAAAGGCGCCGCCTAATGATGCGCCCGTCTGCTGGAGCAGGACACACGCGATCAAAAGGATAGAGAGACCTATCTGTATGTAGGGGAGCACCCCCGCTAACGCCATTGGTAAGACTGTAGCATAACAGTATCTTGTATGCAACAGCCCTTTTGTATTACAGTATGGGCGCTATGAAAAAACCCAAAAAGAAGGCACCAGCCAGGAAAAAGGCCAAAACGGCGCCCGCCAAAAGCGCCAAAAAAAATGAGATAGGCCGCCCCTATGGCGACCGCGTGTTGGTGCGCCCCGGCAAGCCGGAGGAGATGACGAGTTTCGGGCTCATCATCCCGGAGAGCGCGAAAGAGAAGCCCGAGCAAGGCACGGTAGTTGCGGTCGGGGCGGGCCGGCGCGACGAGCGCGGCACCCTGATGCCGCTCATGGTCAAGCCGGGCGACCGCATCATGTTTAGCAAGTACGGCTATGACGAAGTGACCATCAATGGAGTGGACTACTACCTGATCCGCGAAGAGAGCATTACCTACGTCTTTTAATTTCCTGAAAATCTATGGCAAAGCAGATACTATTCCACGAAAACGCCCGTCGCGCCCTAAAAAGCGGCATCGATAAGGCGGCAAACGCCGTCAAGGTGACGCTTGGCCCCCGCGGGCGCAACGTCGCGATAGAAAAGAGCTATGGCGGCCCGACTATTACCAACGACGGCGTCTCGATCGCCAAGGAGATTTCTTTTAAAGATAGGTTCGAGAACATGGGTGCCGAGCTTGTGAAAGAGGTCGCAGGCAAGACCAACGACATCGCGGGCGATGGAACTACCACATCAGTTGTTTTGCTCCAAGCCATAGTTGAAGAGGGTATGCGTCATACCACTTTTGGGGTCAATGCTATGGGTATACGCCATGGAATCGAAATGGCTACAGCTAAAGCAATTGAAGAGCTTAAAAAACTTGCAAAGCCAATAAAAACTGAGCAGGAAATAATAAACGTTGCCACCATCTCTGCAGAGGACAGTAATCTTGGAAAAATTATTTCCGATACTATAAAAGTGGTTGGCAAAGACGGTGTTGTAACAGTAGAAGAATCGCAGTCGCTCGGCATCGAAAAGGAGGTCGTCGAAGGTATGGAGTTCGACCGCGGCTATATGAGCGCCTACATGGTGAGCGATCCGTCGCGCATGGAGGCCGCACTTAAAGACCCCTACATCCTTATTACCGACAAAAAGATTTCGAGCGTGCAGGAGGTCCTGCCGCTGTTGCAGAAAATCGCCGAGTCCGGCAAAAAAGACGTGGTGGTGATAGCCGAGGACGTGGATGGCGAGGCGCTGACCACATTTATACTCAACAAACTGCGCGGGACGTTTAACATCGTTGCGGTAAAAGCGCCCGGCTTCGGCGACCGCAAAAACGACCTGTTGCAGGACATTGCCACCGTGGTCGGCGGCGAGGTCATCTCGGAGAAGACGGGCATTACGTACGAGACGGCGACCCTGGGCATGCTTGGTCGCGCCAACCGCGTGGTCGTTACCAAAGACAAGACGACTATTATCGGCGGCAAGGGCGCCAAAAAAGATATAGACAAGCGCATCAACGAGATCCGCGCGCAAGTCGCCGAGACCACGAGCAAATTCGACAAGGAAACACTTAACAAACGCCTGGCGAAACTCGCCGGCGGCGTGGCGGTGATACGCGTGGGCGCCGCAACCGAGACTGAAATGAAGTACTTGAAGTTAAAGATCGAAGACGCAGTCAACGCGACCAAGGCGGCTATCGAGGAGGGAGTGGTCGTGGGTGGCGGTTCGGCCCTTGTGAAGGTAGCCGATAAAATAAGATTGGCTGAAAAACCGGTTCAGAGAAACGGTAAAGGATTTTCTCCTCGAGAAGAGGTGGATATTGGTTACAATATATTGGTTAAGGCTCTCGAAGCTCCTCTTAAACAAATTGCCGCAAATGTAGGTAATGGAGATGGTTCCGCTATAGTGGCTGAGGTCCGCCGAAGAGGAGAAAATGCTGGCTATAATGCAATTCAAGACGAGGTCCTGGATGACATGCTCGCAGTAGGTATCATCGACCCGGTCAAAGTGACCCGTACGGGGCTCGAGCGCGCCGCATCTGCCGCCGCAATATTGCTGACCACCGAGGCCGCCATAGCCGATGAACCAAAAGAAGAAAAAGAGCCGGCAAGCCCGGAGATGGGCATGGATTACTAGGCCTCTTGCGATTTAGGTAGAACTGCTATACTTACGCCATGACACTCGCGTGGGTAGTATTTATTGCTCTGGCCGTCGTGGTGGCGTGGGTTATTTTTGCCTACAACCGCTTTGTGGCCATGATCATGCGCGCCAAGGAGGCGTGGGCCGACATCGATGTCCAGCTCAAGCGCCGCTACGACCTCATCCCTAACCTGATCGAGTCGGTGAAGGGCTATGTCAAACA
>CAYIWV010000004.1:0-12718 GCA_964367315.1 uncultured Candidatus Saccharibacteria bacterium
CGGCTCTCGAGCATCGATTTAATCTCGGACTCAACTTTGTCGAGCTCTTCGCTGGTAGCGCCGTAGATGGTGATGTAGACGCCGACATCGAAGATGCGTTCTTGCGCCTGCTGGAGCTGGTCGCGCAGGGCCTCGAGGTCTTGGTTGGCGGTGTCGAGCATCGGGTCGCGCACCAAGCCTTTTTGCTCCCGCGCGATGATTTGGCTTTGCACCTCGGCCACTTTCTTTTGGAACTTGCGCAGTATCTCGCCGGTGTCGATGGGGTGGATGAAGATGGAGACATCGAGCACTTGGTCGAGATTGATGACGGGCGCGAACCACGAGTCCGTAAGCGTGCGGGGGTAGGACATCACGAAGAACGTGCGCGCTATTTTGTCGCCCAAGTTAAGCTCGCGCGGGGTGACCTTAAGTGCGGAGGGGGCTATGACATCCTGAAGCTCCAGGACGCCTTGTTTGTAAATCTGTTCGGGCAGTATCGGGGCTATCTTTGCCTCGGTCTCCCGCTTCGACTTTAAAAAATCAAGCAATGCCATGGTTATTTGACGAGTTGCAGGGGTTTCTCGAGCTCGCCGGGGTTAAAGAGCTTGTAGAAGAGCTCGATGATCTCTTCGGTACCGAGCGGGATGACGCGCACGCCGGTGCGCACGAGCCCCTGCTCCACCACGCTCATGCGCTGCTCGAGCTGCGTGCGGTACTGCTCGAACTGCTGGTCGCCGAGCGCCGCAGGGGTAGTCGTGCCGGTCGGCAGAATGGAGCTCAGTGCGCCCGCCATGCCCCCGCCGCCGCGGGTAATGAGCGCCGGGTCGTACGGCACCACGATGAAGAAGTTCTTGCTCATGATGTTCGCCCGCTCGGTAAAGTCCTTGATGAACGCGATATACTCGCGGATCTGGATCTTCATCAGGTCGTCGAGCTCCTGCGCGTAGCGCTCCTCAAGCAGCGCGATATAGGGGCGGATATCCAGGTCGCGGCTCTCAATGAAGAATTGTACGCTGAACTCCAGCGAGTTGAGAAAGTTTTGGAACTGCCCGATAATCGCCTGCTGCTCATCTTGCGATTTGAGCGCGAGGTTTATCGAGGAGGCCATCAGGAGCGCGCGGAGCGAGCCGTCTTTTAATACGACGATGCCGTCCCGCACCTCCTTAATGGGTACGAAGTCCTGGGTCGCCTGCGCTTTTACTTGGGTATTCGGCATATGCTAAATTTCGAAACCAGTCGGCATTTGGTTTTTGACACCCATCTGCGCCCGATCTTTTATATTGAGCGACCAGGAGAGATCTTTGAGCTTGCTCTCGGAGAGCTTGGGGACCGGGAGCGCGGCAACGGGTTTTTGCGCCGGCACCTCGGCCGCCTGCGGCGCTTGCTGGCGCTGTTTCCAAATATAGAGCTTGCTCCCGATATAGTAGCTGAAGGCGTGCTCCATCGCGACGATAAACGGCCGACCGTTGACCTGGTAGAACGCCAGCGCGAAGGCAAGCCCCACGGGCGGGATCATAAGCGGTAGCGCAAGCCACAACGGCAGCAGAGTAAAAAGCGCGAGACACGCGCCGCCGCCGCCCGCAAGGTAGATAAACTGCTTGAGCGTGAGCGGCCCAAAAATCTTATCCTCTACCTCGATAAACTGAGGCACTTGATATTGCGCCATGTGCGGTAATTATACCGTCTTTTTCACTCGGGCGGTTCGCGGTAGGGGTCGGCTTTGTAAATGGGTTTTTCGGCGGGTGCTTGAGAGTGCGGTGTTTGGGGGGTTGCCGGCGCGACGCTCGAGGTTGGCTGGCTTAACATAACTTCGGCGGCAACGTCGACTGGTTTTGGCGCGGGCACCGGAGCTGTGGCGGGTGCAGGGGCAGAGGCCAGAGTGGCGGGGATGACCGGCATCGGCGGGGTTGCAGATGCTGGAGGAGCCGAAACCGGCGTTGTCGGCCCTATTTTTTGCACCGGAATCGGCGTGGTCGTGGACGCAGAGGGCAAAGCTTGCGGAGGCGCCGGGCGGGAGGTTGGGGGAGGTGTTTTGGTGGCGGCCGGGGCCGACTCCTGGAGCGTCCCGAGCAGTACATTGCCCTCGATATATTCCTGCATTGCCTCGCGGATAGAGGCGAATAACGAGTCGCTTATATCTTGGGCGATTGCCTCGCTTTCCTCCCTGCTCACCTGTAACTGCTTTTCGATATTTTCGGCAAACTCCGTCGGGGGGAGGAAGCCCATCATGACCATGAGCGTCTCGTCGCCGAGCGCGCCGGCCTGGTCGATATGCAGCTTGTGCTTTTGCACCACCGCTTGCATTTTTTGGTCGAAGTCAGCCGACTTAATCGCCTGTTGCACCGCCTCGGGCAGCTCCTCGAACCGTGCCGCTACTTTTTTTGCAATGTCGGTATCCATATGTACTCAGTTATTATGCATGAGCGTCAGTATTTTCGTCTTTCGTATCGGGCGGATTTTGTGCGGGGGGTGGTTTAGGTTGGTTGAGGTCAATGGTATCAAGCTTTTGTGATACGTCGCTGAATCCTTCTTTTATACCCTGCCGAAGGCTGCTTCGGAGTTTGCGCATCTCTTCGGCGACCGCGGCGCTGTTCTCTCTCGTACCGGGGACCGATGCCTTGGGGGCCGTAGGGGCAACAAAGGATGTGGCGGGCCGGGGCTGTTGGGGCGCAAGCTTTGTACCGAGCGTATCAAGACTGTGAGCGATTTTTTCTTGCTGGGTGGCAATCCTGTCCCCAATCTCATTGAGGCGTTCGAGATGCTCCTCCTCGAACTTTTGTACGGCGTCTTTCGTGCCTGCCGCTTCGGTAAACGCGGACCCTCCGCCGCCGGCACGAGGCCCGCCGGCAGTTGGCCCACCGCCTCCGCCGCCCACGCGAGGTCCGCCACCGGTTGGCCCACCTCCTCCTCTTGGTGTGCCACCACCTCCGCCGGCAGGCGTGCTGCTCGGCCCTCCCCGCCCGGGGCTACCTCCTCGTGGAGGTGTAGGTGTATCATCATCATCATCATCGGTATCGTCTATTTGGGGCCGGGTCGGGCGGATTATGGTCAGTGGCTCGACATCCATCTTTTTGAGGATCATATTCATGCGCTCGGCGTCACTGTCGGCTCCGCGGATCCGTGTTGCCACCTCATTATCTGCCCGAGAAAGAAAACCAACACGCTGCACTTTCCACATATTGCGCCACGAGCGCTTATCGAGCGAATCCGCAAAAACCTTGTCATTATCCGCGCCCGCGATTTCTTTTGCTCGTTTCGCAACCGGGTCGGCGAACCTCTTGAAGGCGTCTTTCGCCTCCTTGCGTTGAGTCTTTGTCGCGTTTTCGTCCTTAAGAAGCTCAGCGTATCGGTTTGCCGCTGTTCGAAGGCCGATCTGATCCTCCTCAGACATCTCTTTAATCGCTTTTTCCTGGGCTTCTTCCACTTGACGTTTTGACGGCTTCAGTTGAGATGCTGCCGCTTCTCTGCGTTTGACACGCGCGTCAAAAGCGGCCTGGTACCCACCCTTGCCAGTTGCCTCTGTCGTATCCACCCCCACAAGACCCAGTCCTTTCCGTACCCCTGGGGCTCCTCGGACGTCAAAACTCTGTCTTCCTAACGCGCCGGTACCACGGACAAAGGTTCTCCCGAGTAACCCACCTTTTGCGTATAAGTTGCGTCCCGTGGTGCTTGTAGCAAAACGATTTCCCGCCCATCCGAGCGAGTTTCGCATTGCCCATGCGCTGCTACCAAAGAACGCGCTTGTGCCTTTGCGCGAGACAAAGCCGGTAAGTGCTTTCGCCGCGCCGGCGCCGTAGACGCCGACGGTGTCGGCGGCCTTCATGCCAATGTAGAGCATCGCGACGACAAAGCCGAGGCGGATAGCGACGTTGGCTACCATTGCCGCAAGGCCCGCAATCCCCTGCTCACTCGTGTTCATTCTCTCGAGTTGTCCGAAAAGCCCGCCGATAATACCCCCCTCCGAGTTGAGCGTCCCCATAAAGAGGGCGATAAAAAGAAAGATGAAGAGAAAGACGACCGGGTAGAAGGTATGGGTAATGAGCTTGTGCTGCCAGAGGTCGTAGTATTTTTCAGAAATTGTCGTTGTTTTGCTCAGGAACGCGAGCGGCGAGACCATAATGAGGAACCATAGCACCACGATGCGGAAGAGGAACTTGACTCCTGCAGTCAAAAACATGACCGCGAGGATAAAATACATGGCGCCCACGGCTATATAAAGGAACGAGAGAGTAAGTGCCACCGTGATGCCGCCGGTAAGGCCTTTTTCTTTTGCAAACCACTGGCCAAACGCCCGGTCGTTAAAGAGCGTCTGCATATTAAGCCCCTGCATGATTGGGTAGGTGAGGTCCCGCGTATTTTTAAACGTATCGGCCCCGGCCCCCGGCACAGAGCTGAGATTGGACCCTTGCAGGGTGTCGGCGAGCGTTTGTTTGCCGGGTATTGCGTTGTAAAACTGCACCGCCAAAATATTGCCCGCATCGATGACCAACCGCGTAAAGAAGAAGGAGAAGTTGATGATGAGCGCGACGATGATGACCCACGCCAGCATGCGTATGGTGCCGGATGTCTCCGCGCGCAAAATAATGGTGTAGGCGATGTAGACGAGTGCGAGGATAAAGCCCATGTTGGCCAAGTCGCGCGCGACGGTCCACCCCTTGGCGATAAAGTCGAGCGCATAGGCCGCGCTGTTGAGCCCGAGACTCACTGTGATATCGAAGAAGTAGGCGCCGACAAACGCCAGCGCCGAGCCAAGCCCCACCGTAAACACGTAGACGATGTTGGAGAGGCACAGCGAGAGGTTAAGCCCATTTATGCCGCAACCGAAACTATCCGCCTGCGTTTCTAGTTTTTGAGAAGTTGTTTTAGCTGCCTGCCCCCTTGTCGTCGCCAAAAAGGCATCGATCTCTGTTTGCGTGGCATCTCGATAAGTACTGACCCCGCTTGCAACACTGCTGCATACTCTACCGTTTGGGTATGATTGAGTAACTCCATATTGATTGGTGCAATATACCTCTGCCCGAACTTCAGGAATAGGATTTATGAATGACGAGAAAGCTACCACAATGATGCCACAAAGCAAAACTCCTTTGACAAGCACCCGAACTATTTTTTGTGCAGTTATTTTTTTCATGAACTGGCGCGGCATTGTTGTATCTCGGACTGTGTCTGCTGGTTGCGCGAATTAAGATCCGACTGCAGGGTTGCGCGGTCTTGGGTCGCGATCGTTACCTCAGTGATCAAAATGAGCGCGCCACTCGCTTGTGCGGCGTCGAGGTCTGTCTGTATCGCCGCAACCTGCGCGCTCGAGGTCACCTGCAGCACCCGGGTTTGGAATCCCTGCAAGAGCGCGATAGCCGCGTTCGCGCGCGTAATCCGCTCGTTATAAAAGGCAATCCGCTGCTCGTATGCGTCGCGCGCGGCAATGGCGGCACTTGCTTGGGCGCCTTGCCCTTTTGCTTCGTAGCAGTTCGCCAAATCCTGCAGCCGAAGCTGCGTGTTTTGTATATCGCCAATCGAGCCTTGCGCGACGGCGCCGTATTGCCCCGCGTTGTTGGATATCTGCTGGAGCGCGGCGAGGAGCGCGTTGCCTTGGCTTTGCGCCTGCCTTTGGTCAGGGGTAAGGAAGTCGCCTTCATATCCATTGAGCCCCGACAGGTTCGAGAGCCCGCCCTGCAGGGCCTTAAGAGTAAGCTGCTGCATAAGGGCGTTAATAATGGCGTCAAAGCTCCCCGACACGCCGGCTTGCGTCAGCAGTCGCTTGTCCACGTTTAATGTTTCTGCAAGCGTTGTTTCGATGGTAGAGCCTGGCGTCGTAATGCGCGTTTTGCAGGTCGGCGGCAAGGGCTTGCCGTCTAAGGTCGGCCCCGGAGTCGGCCGGCAGTCGTACTTTTCCTCCGTCGCGAGGAAGCCGCCGGGGCTTATCCGCCGTTGCGCATTTTGCGCCGCCTGACTCTGCGCGTTCGCAAGCCCTGATTGCGCGTAGCTGTAAGCGCCAAAGGGGTTGTTGGTCGGTACGGTGGTAAATTGCAGGAGCCCCGACCAGCCGCCGGCGCTAAAGTTGCCGTTCATAAAGCCCTGGATGTTTTTGGACACGCGCGAGAGCGTGCACGACTGCGCGTTACGGTTGGCGTAGCTCTGTGCGAGCGCAATTTTTATCTTGTTGCCGAACGGGCTGCAGAGAAAGGAGAGCGCGCTCCCCTGGATGTACGCGCCGGCGGCCTGGTCGGCCACATTGGTAAAGAACTGCTGGTAATTTTGTACAAACGACGGTTTGCCGTTAAAGCCCGAGTTGATCCAGTTGACCGTGCTCGCGGTTATTTGCTGCAGCGCGGCGCGCGCGATGGTGCGCGTCACGCAGTTTAAAAAATTCTCCCGGATAGTCTCGTTGGTCATATGGCCTATCGATATGACATTTTGCAGGCGCACCCCGACATCGGCGCTCGGTACGCCGGGCGATCCGACCGCGGCGCCAGCGGCCCCGGTGGCGGCAACGACACCCGGTAAAAGCCCCGCGGTGCACAACGCGGTGCCGATGCCGGCGACGATGAGCGCGGTCGAAAGGTCGGTGCCGGTTTTTGGCTGCGGCGGCGTGCCAAAAATGACCACCTCGCCGCCGAGCGTGCCGTCATTGAGCTGGTTTGCCTGGGTCGGGTCAAAAGAGCTGAGCGTTCCTCCGGTCGGCAGCCAGGTGACCCCGGCGGTTCCGCTCGTCCCACGGGAGGTGCCAGAGCGGCTCGAGCCGCCGGAGCCGCCGGAGCTGCCGCGCGACCCGGCTCGTCCCAAATTAATATTGGTGCCGGTGTTTTGTCCCGCCCCGGCACTCTCATTTAAATCGGTGCGGATATTCGTTTGATCGCCCCCGACGCCCTGCTCGGTGCGTTCCCCGGCGCTGCCAAAACCCTCTTGCGGTCCCGGTTGCGCGGCGCTCCAGGTCAAAAACCACCACCATGCAAGCGCGATAATAACGAGCAGGAGCAGAGCGCCGAGAATGATGAGGATGGTTCGTTTGGTCATGGGCGCTTAGGGCGATGCAACAAACGTCTGCCAGGCAAAGCCTGGTTCGTCGTTATTAAAAAGTATACCGCCCTCCCGCATTATTTTTGCGATGGATGTTAACAGGCGGCCGGTTTCATCCGCTTTGGATTGAAAGACGGAGAGCCCGCCGAGCCCGCGTAGCGGGTCCTCCAGCACGGAGAGCATCTCCTTGGCCCCTGCGCTCATGGCGGCGAGATTGTTTGCAATTTGCAGATGGAGGGGCGCCAGCGTCTCCGGTACGGGAATCGCGGCAATGTCTTGGGCAAGGGCGGCATACGCGTCTCCCGCGGCGCGAACGGGCCCGAGCTTTTCGGCGCTACGGTAATCGAGCGCTTCGCCAAAAGCAAAGAGCGTACCGCCGGTCGTTGCCGCAGAGCGACCGACCAGGGTACTGATAAGCCGGTTGCCATACTCATGCAGGGACTCGGGTGTCTGCGTTACCTTGATAAGGTCGGTGGATGAGTATGAGGCGCTCATACTCACCTCTACCTTTGCGGCAGCCTCGGCAATAAGCGCCTCCTGGGTGGGGATATCGTTGCCAAGGCCCTCCACCCCGGCACTCGAGAGCCTAATGAGGAGCGATCGCCCGATTGAGGCGGTTATGTTGGGGCTCTCTGCGGCGCTTAAAAGCTCGTTTACCACGCTTTGTGGGGCGGGTTGTGGGGCGCTGATGCCCGCCTCGAGCTGCACCTGCTCGAGCGTGTTCTCCCAATTTTGGTCAGGGGCGCCGCTTTGCGCGGCGATAGTGGGGCCAGGTGCCCGTGGGGAGCTCACATAGTTGGCCGTGGCGACAAGCCCGCCGGCGAGCAGGAGCGAAGCGGCAATAGTGGCAAACTTTGCACTCGGGAGATACTGGCTAATCACTCACTTAGTATAAGCCATTGTGCGAGGTGGATATCCTCGGCACGCGCGGTGCCGAGCGCCTCGGCTTTCGCGCCCAGGAATTTCTTGAGGTTATTCTTGAGCAGTTTTCGCTTTTTGCCGAACCCCGCGCGCACGAGCTCGAAGAACCTCTTTTCATGCGCGGCGTTCTTGAAATTATCCCTCGATATACCCGATATTTTGATGATGCCGGAGTCCACCTTGGGCGGCGGGGCAAAGGCGCCGCGCGGTACGGTCTTTATATAGCGCGGCTCCCCGTACGCTTTCACGGAAAGAGACAAAATGGACTCCTTTTTTGACCGCGCGATACGCTCGGCCACCTCCTTTTGCGTCAAAAACACGACGGTGGATGGCTGGCGTTTGGCGGTCAAAAACTTTTTAAACAGCGCGCCGGTAATGTAGTACGGGATATTGCCTACAACTTTGTATGTTTTAAATTTCGGCTCGTACCCCAACGCATCCTGCTCAATAACCTCGAAATTTTTTCCGGTAAATTTTTCTTTAAGCACCGGGATAAGGCGCGAGTCTTTTTCTACCGCGACGACGCGCGCACCGCGCTCGAGCAAGACGGCGGTGAGTGCGCCGTCGCCGGGGCCTATCTCTAGTACCACCTCCCCCGCCGCAATCCCTGCCGCATCGGCAACAAGCCCCAGGTAGTAGGGGTTCTTTAAAAAATGCTGGCCGAGCGATTTCTTTTTATACATATCAGTCCAAGTAAATGGTTTTGCCGAGCCGCTCCGGCATTTCGAGCTCGAGCAGGTCGCTCGGCAAATCGCTTAAGAACTGCGACGGGAGCGTCGGGTTTTTTTGCCCAAACACCGTGCGGTACGAGGCGTAGGTTAAATACAATTTTTTTTGCGCGCGGGTGAGCGCGACGTACATCAAGCGGCGCTCCTCTTCTTTATCGCTGTCGGAGTTCTCGCGGCTCATGGGGAAGAGTCCTTCCTCGAGCCCGGTGATGAACACCGTGTCGAACTCGAGCCCTTTTGCGGCATGTATCGTCATGAGCCGCACGGCGTCCTTTTCTTCCTTAAGTTCGTCCTGCTCGGATGCAAGCGCGACCGCGCCTAAGAAATCCTCGATATCGCTATAACGCGCGGCGAGCGATGCCAGCTCGCGCAGGTTGCCCAAGCGCTCGGGGCCTTCGAACTTGTCGTCTTTATAAAGCTGCTCCATGCCGCTCTCGACGATGACGAACTTCACTATCTCGGCGGGGGGCCGCTCTTTTTGCGCGGCGATGCGCCCCAAAAGACCGATAAACTGCTGGACCTTCGGGCCCGCCGGCTCGTTGCGCAGCAGTCTGAGGAGCGCCACTTTGCCGATGCCGCGGCGCGGCGTCTCGCTGGCACGCTGGATGTCGGCGGGAGTTTGGTATAGCGCCGCACGGATGTAGGAGAGCGCGTCTTTGACCTCTTTGCGCTCGAAGAACCGCGTGCCCAAAACTTGGTAAGGCACGTGTCCGGCCAGCATAGCCTCTTCGAGCGCGCGCGACTGGTAGTTTGCTCGGTAGAGCACGGCAAAATCGCGCGGCCGTTTGCCTTCGGCGATTTTCTCCTTGACGATGCGTGTGACGAAACCCGCTTCGTCCGCCTCATCGAACGCCTGGTAAAGGCCGAGCGCCGCGCCCTCGACGTTTTTGGTAAAAAGGTTCTTTTCGGGCCGCTCTCTGTTGTGCGCGATAATATCGTTTGCCGCGCGCAAAATATTTTGCGTCGAGCGGTAATTTTCTTCGAGCAGTATCACCTGCGCTCCCGGGTACGTGCGGTCAAACGACAAAATATTTGCAATCTGCGCGCCGCGCCAGCTGTAGATCGTCTGGTCGACGTCGCCGACCGCGCAAATGTTCTGCTCGGGGCCGACCAGCAAGTTCGTAAGCTCTGCCTGGATGCGGTTGGTGTCCTGGTATTCATCTATATGTATATAGCGCCAGCGCGCGAGGCACTGTTGCCGCACCTCCGGGTGCCGCCCCAACAGCTCGACCGCATGCACAAGCAGGTCGTCGAAGTCGACCGCGCCGTCCTCGCGGAGCATCTGCTCGTAGCGTTGCCAGGCGCGGGCGATCTGCCGCTCGTACGGGCTTGTTGCGCTTTGCGCGAACTCCCCTGCCCGTACCCCCTCGCCTTTGTTGCGGGACATGACCGCGAGCGCGATGCGCGGTTCGATATCGTCGGCGCCGACCTCTTTAAGGGATTTTTTGATTGCGGAGAGCGAGTCGGCGCGATCGTAGATTGCCGGGGTGCGTGTATACCCCAACAGCTTGTGGTGCTCTTTTAATAAGTGGAGGCCGAGCGAGTGGAAGGTGGAAACGAACGGAGTCGATCCGAATCCAAGGTGACCCCTTTGGGAGCCTGGTGTTAAGGGGTCACCTTGGATTCCTTGGATCCGCTGGCGCATCTCCGCCGCTGCCTTATTGGTAAAAGTAACAGCCAAGACCTGGTGGGGCTCCGCTCCCCGCCGGAGTATCTCCCTAATCCGCTCGACGATAACCCGGGTTTTGCCCGCTCCGGCTCCGGCCAGCACCAACACCGGCCCTTCTGTTGCCAAAACCGCCTTTCTCTGGGCTGGGTTTAAACCAGGGTCTTTGTCCATGAAGCCTACTATACCCCTTTTAGCCTTATTTTCCAATGTTTTTTATGAAAAATTCCGCTAGTTTTCCACATGCCTGAATTTTGCGTGTTGACCTGCACCACCACGGTGGCTATGATGGCTAAGTACCGGGACGAGAGCTAAAAAAACGGCCTTGTTAAGCCATTTTTTAGCGGAATCATGCGAAATTCAGGTAAAAAGGCTTTGGATTCCCCATATCAGCACGTTTCCCCGACCGTTAAGCGGTTTTTGTCGGAGAGGCTAAAAAAAACGTTAGTCTACCTCGCGCTCATGGGTGCGGTGTCTTGGGGCGCGTTGGTCCCCCTCATGGCCGAGGCGGGGCTTTTTGATTTTGCCGGGTCGCTTATGCCTGCCCCCGAGTCCGCCACCGCGGCGGAGTCGTCCTACAACTCTCAAACCATGCCGCTCCTCTCCCCCGCAAAAAACATCGACCCCAAGCCCTCCCAGGGAGGCGGCGACATTGCGGTCGCGGGCGGTGCGCTCATCCCGCAAGAGGGTCCCTCCGGCACAGTAGCCGATATCGAGCAGCGGCCGGAGACGACGCAGATTAGCATCCATGTCGTGCGCGAGGGCGACACGCTCTCGCAAATCGCCGAGCTCTACGGCGTGTCGGTTAACACCATCGTGTGGGCCAACGATATCAAGGGCCGCTATATCAAACCGGGACAAGAGCTCATCATCTTGCCGATTACCGGCGTGCGCCACACCGTCGCCAAGGGCGAGACGCTCGCATCCATCGCAAAGAAATATAAAGGAGACGTTAACGACATCGCGGCCTATAACGAGCTCCCGCTCAACGCCGCGCTTGCCGCGGGCGATATCGTCATCATCCCCGACGGCGTTATCGCGTCGCCGCCGCCTGCACGCTCGAGCGCGGGAGCATCTGCGTTGCGCGGCGGCGGCGGGCCGAATATCAGCGGCTACTTTGGGTGGCCGGTCGACGGCGGCGTCATCACGCAGGGCTTGCATGGCTTTAACGGCATCGACGTTGGCGCAAGCTACGGCACTACTGTCTTTGCGGCGGCAGGCGGCACGGTTATTGTCGCGCGCAGCGGCGGATACAACGGCGGGTACGGCAGCTATGTCGTTATTCAGCATAGCAATGGCACGCAGACGCTCTACGGCCACATGAGCGCAGTTTCGGTGTCTCCCGGGCAGGCGGTCGCCAAAGGAGCGGTCATCGGCAAGGTCGGATCGACCGGCAAATCGACCGGCAACCACTTGCACTTTGAAGTGCGCGGCGCGTCAAACCCCTTTCGCTAAAAATTCCTAAAAATAAAAAGCGAACACCGCGGCTATTGCCGCGGTGTTTGTTGTTGGAGCGTTGTTCGAACGCGTTGCCAAATTCTACCGCCCATATTGTGCCCACTGCCATCAAGCCCATCGTCCCAAAAGCCGTCGGCGGGCGTACCTGTGGTGCGGTGCTTGACGATGAAGAGGTGCCCAGTTTCGATCAAGGTTTTTCGTACATCTTCGTGCTGCTTTGCTTTATACCAACAAAGCAGATGCATAACCCCGACCTTGTACTCGGCAAAGTGCGGCAGCTGCCGTGCTTTATGTTGCTGGGAAATAGTCCAGGCCAAGAGCGGACTTCGCGCAGCACGGATAGCTTCCCGAATGTTTGGGTCACTGTAACGTTGGCAGTGATAAGCGTGCTCGATGGTTGGGTACAAAATACCACCAACCTCAACTGCGTGTGCCGAGTATGGACAAAAGTACCGCTCGAATATCACCAGCGGGACTTCCATATCGTTGTCATAGAGCACCGCGTCTTGCAGTGCAACTGCTTGGGCCATGACCATGAACTCCTCCAATTACTTGTCTGCAAATAACACTATCTAAAAAGATCTACATGTACAAATAGGTACTAATGAAACATATGTGCGGGCTAAACACGGGAATAACCCGAACTTGTGTATATTCTCTGCCCCTGTGATAAGAGTAGAGAAACGTTTATTATTGCTTTTTTTCGCGGTACTGCAGGGCCTCGAGCACGTGCGACTCGTTGATGTCTGGGCTCTCATCGAGATCGGCAATGGTACGGGCTACCTTAATAATACGATGAAACGCACGCGGGGAGAGCGCCATGCGCGTGCCCGCTTTTTCTAAAATCTCACGGACCTTGGGTCGCAGCGGTACCAGCTCGTCGAGCTCGCGGGGCGACAACTCGCTGTTGGTCTTCGTGGCGGTGCCGAAGCGTTTTTGCTGCGCGGCG
>CAYIWV010000004.1:12728-33385 GCA_964367315.1 uncultured Candidatus Saccharibacteria bacterium
GGGGGGGCTAAAATGGGGTGTTGGTTTTGGGGGGGGGCCGTATGGGTTTTGGTGGGGGGGGGGTCGGGGTAACCCCGGGCGGGGGCGCCGCCTCGGTCTCGGTCCCCTCTTTGCGCCTAGCCCCAAGCTCGCTCAGTTCGACCGGACCCATCACGCTCCACAGGTCGATGCGGTCGGCGATCGGCCCCGATATCTTGCGGCGATATTTTTCGAGCCCGAGCGGGCTGCAGGTGCACGCAATTTCCGGATGCCCATAGTTACCGCAGGGGCACGGGTTCATTGCGGCGACCAGCATAAACCGCGCGGGAAACTGCACGGTGCCTTTTGCGCGCGCAACCGAGATGGTGCGGTCCTCGAGCGGCTGGCGCAGCGCCTCGATGACCCGCCGCTCGAACTCGGGGAACTCGTCCAAAAACAGCACGCCCTTGTGCGCGAGCGTCGCTTCGCCGGGGCGCGGGTTGGCGCCACCGCCGACAATCGATACGTAGGATGAGGTATGATGCGGCGCGCGAAACGGCGGCAGGGTCAACAGTTCGCCGCGCAGCGTCCCGGCAACCGAGTGTATGCCGTTGACCTCGAGCACTTCGTCAAACGTAAGCGGCGGGAGTATCGAGCGCACGGCGCGCGCCAACATTGTTTTGCCGGTACCGGGCGGACCACTAAGCCCCAGGTTGTGTCCGCCCGCCGCGGCAATAATTGCCGCGCGCTTGGCGCTCTCTTGCCCGCGGATGTCCTCGAACGCAAATTGCGCGTCGCCGAAATCGCTTTTCAACTTTGTCTGCGGCGCGGCCTTAAGCGTGGCCACGGGCTCCCTTTTGATTCCTTTTTTAAGGGGAGTTCTTGTTTTCTGCTTTCGTGTATCCAAAAATTCGATAACCTCTTGCAAATTTTTTGCGCCAAAAATATCTATCCCGCCCACCAGCGCGGCCTCCTCGACATTTTCGGTCGGGACAAAGACCGCTTTCTTCTTTTTCTTTTTTGCGTCGGCGACCAAGGGCAAGATGCCGCGTACGGGGCGCAGTGTGCCATCGAGCGCCAGCTCGCCCACAAACAAAAACGGTTCCGGATCAAACTTAATGTCCCCCACCGCCAGCAAGTACGACAGCGCGATGGGGAGGTCGAACATTGGCCCCTCTTTTTTTAAATCGGCCGGCGCCAAAGAAATTACTATCTTTTGGTTGCGGCTCTTGGGCGACTCAAAACCCGCGTGCTTAATAGCTGCGGCCACGCGGTCGCGGCTTTCCTCCACCGCTTTGTCCGGCAGGCCCACCACCGTAAAGCTGTGGAGGCCGCGGGATATGTCCGTCTCGATAGAAACAAGGCAGGGGCTTAGCATCGATGTCTGCGCCCCATACACCCGCGCGTATTGCATGTCCCTTATCCTACTATGAAGTTCTCACTTGGCTACTTGCCAAAGGACCTCAAATAACGCCCTCTGACTTGCGACCGCCTCTTTGTTCTTTACTCGCACGGCTACTATCTCGGGCTCATAAATGTTAAAAGTAACGCTCTCGGGGCGGATAGCCACGTTAACAATATCTCCCACTCCCTCGATAAGCCGCGACTCATGCTCGATAATGCTCTCCTCCCGGTTGTAGCGCACGTCCTCGCCGCTCCCTATATAGCGCAGTTTTATACCTTTTTGCTTGCGTAGAGTCTCCCACTCGGCCACTTTACTGCCCATGAGCCGCACCCAATGCATGCCTGCGCCGCCCACGACGTCCAAAAAGTCACCCTCTTTTGCCTCGCGGAGCATCTGTAGCTCGCTCTCGACCACGTGCTCACTGCCGCGGATTACCTCCACCACCCCTGCCGGCGAACGGTCATAGAGCTGCATGAGCGACCGTACCCCGTCCACGGCGTTAATACGCTGTTTTTCGGCCTCCTGCAAAAGGCGGTCGGGGCTTGCCGAGGCATATTTGACCCGCCGCCCCTCCCCTTCTGTTACCACCAGCCGCCTGTCCCGGAGCTCCCGCAGAGCATCATAGACGTACTGCCGGTGTAATCTGGTCCGTAAAATAAGGGCTTTTGGGGGCAAGGGCACCCCCGCCTCGAGCAGAGCGACATAGGCCCTGGCAGCCTTTGCCGAGAGTCCGGCCTTAAGCGCACTGTCTAAATAGTCAGTCATAACTATATGACTAACTTACCAAAAATACCTTGTTTGTCAAGCCTTTAAGTCTTAAAATAATAGAATAAAAATCATGACTTTCTCTTGACTTTAGGCCCTAAATGGCGCAAAATGTTACTAGTTTCCTGTTCAATCACAGTAGGAGGGTGCCGTGACGTCAGAGAGAGTTACTGAAATCGCCCTAGCTTACATAAAGTGGAGCTATCGGCAGATGGGGACGGAGCTCTTCATGGGCGACCTTAAAAAAGCCGGGGTGGATCTCGGCGTTCCCGATAAAGAAATGTTCCAGTTCTATCTCGCCATCTTCGACAGTATGCGATCTGAAATGGTTGCTGACATGAAACAGGAATTCACAGAACGGTAGGAGGTTCCTATGGGGCTACGGATTAAGAAAGCGCGCGTAGCGTATCTAAAGCTTGTCGAGACTCAACGCAGGCAAAAACTTGCTGCACAAAAAAAGTACAGCGACGCTTGCCTTCCTGAAATTAATAAGGCGACGAGACTTGAGGTCGCAATCAGCAACTTTAAAGGAACTCCGTGGGGGTTCCCCGCAAAAGTCCGTGCACTGGAGAAGTGGGTGGAGCGTTGTACCACTACGAGGGAAACCGAGGCAGCATATCGAGCGTGCCGCCGCGGTCTTCGAGGGCATGTGGAGGTTGTTCTTAAGCGATGGGAAGAAATTGCGGTGATAGAAGCGGAAGCGGCGTCCAATGTTGAGGAAGCCTTGGAGGTATTCCACAACAGTCCAGACCCTGACAAGTTGCGTTGGTGTATGGATCGTGGGGATAGGGACTTTAACTGGGACAATTTATCCAGAACAAAAGCTCTCAGAAAAGTAATCGAATATGCGGAATGTGCCTATGATCTAGAAAACTTTCGGTATTACGGGGCGAGTGACCTTTTCCGCTACAGCGAGGGTTTGGAAAAGATGTGTGACGAAAAATTAAGAAAGCTGCGTTTGGATGAGAACAAACAGTAAATTGGCCGGCGGGACGAAAGTCCCGTCGGTTTTCTTTTACATATGCGCTTTGCAGGTGCGGGTAGATTTAGAGGTTACTTGTTTGTACCCTCCTCCAAAAAAGCAGTATGCAAAGACCAATAGCGATTAACGCCCCCATTAGTGTTATGGCAACTCGATATGTACTTGCATCATTCCCAAGCACGAGTAGCGTTAACCCCCAGGTAAGCGGCCCTGCGATGGAGGCGAAGCGTTCGAACAAAGTGTAGAAAGAAAAGCCGTAATTTAGTTCATGCGGCGCAAGGAGCTCGGTCATGTATACGCGACTAGTAGCGTATGCAGAGCCTATAAGGAGCCCGACCGGCAGTGTAAGCGCAGCGAATATGGCAAAGGTGGGCGCAAGCGCGAGCAGTGGGAGCATCACTACCCACCCGCACACTATTCCGACTAGTGTTTTGTACGAACCCACGCGCCTACCTATAAAACCGGCAATAACGCCCCCGATAGCCGAGAGCACAAGTATGGCGAGCAAAAGAAGCGATTTATAGGTGTCGGGGGCGGCGTACACGCGCTCCAGTACAATGGCGTAGTTATTACTCAGGGTAATAATCGCGTCATTGAAGAAAAAATATGCAAACAAAAGTGGCGCCGCCGCCGAGCCAACCACAAACATCGTCAACTTTTTGAAGAATCCTCGGTTGGTTAAAGAAAGCTGTGTATCTATATGCGCATGTCGTTCCTTAAAAAAGATCATCATCGGCAGCGCGAGCACGAAGAAAATAAGCAGCGACGGCGCAAGGGGGCCGAGCCGCGTAGACGCGAAGGGCAGTGCAATAAGCACGCCGCTTACCTGACCGAGCGCGTTTGCAAATTGGCCGATGCCTGATGCCAGCACACGCTGGCCGCCGTCAGAGAGCTGTGCAAGCATCGGCGTGTAGAACACGAAAGAGAGTTGATAAAAATATTGTCCAAACACAAACGCTACGGCCGCGGGCACCATGTTGGCAGTGCCGGAATATGCAAAGAGCGCGGCGCATCCATAGCCCACCAGTGTGCCGATGGTGGCAAGGTTAAGGAAAAGCTTCCCTCCTGTTTGGTGTTTGTCTACCCGCGCCGCAAGTAGCGGAGCAGAAAAAAGCAGGAGTACCGTTGCTATTGCGAAGAGTGCGTTGTACCAAAAATCCGACAGCCCACCGTCAATGACGAGCCATTGCGCAAAATAAAGAAGAAAGCTGATATAAACGACCGAGTTGGCAAAATCATATAAAGACCAGAGAAATAGATTTTGCTTCTCCATTACCTAATACTATCATCCGCGCTTTTTACAATTACATGTGCGCGGTGCAGGTGCGGGCGGCGGGGTTGGCCTCGAGACGCTCCTCTTCTATAGGTTCATTATCCACCTCGCAGCGGCCATAGGTACCGCGGTCGATCTTCTCGAGCGCGTGCCTGACCTCCTTCCACCGCGCCTCCAAGTTCTCTTCGATGCCGCGGTTCGCCTCGAATTCCTCTATTTTATCGGCGGCTTCATTCGGCTCGGCCTGCGGCGGCATGGTGTCCATCTCGGGCGCAGCACCCTCCCAGTCCCCCGTTGCGGGGTTGACCAGCCTGCCGGCACTCTTCAGCTCCCCCTCCACCTGCGCCAGCTCGGCTTCTAGTTTTGCTTTAAATCGGCTCGTGTCCATGGTCGTGTCATTATATAAATAAATTCCTGCCGCCCCAGTATAACTTATCCCGACGTGTTAGTCGGGACCCCGACCAGGCGTCGGGGTTGCTTAAGGCTGATATTGGATGGGCGTCTGTGCCACGCGCGATATGACCTCGCGCAGGGTCGCCTCGTTGGTGGTAATGGCAATCGTGCGGCGGTCAAGGAAGGTCCACAGCAGCAATATTTTTTTGTCGTTGTTGAGGAGCACGCGCGCATCATGGTTTTCGACCACGCGGTCGACAAACTCGGTCGCAATAATCGCGGCCGCCGGGGCTTGCGGCGTCGAGGTCGCGGTTGTCGTGGCAGTTTGTACGGAAGTCGACGCCGTCGGCAATACGGGCGGCAGGTCTTTTACTATCGTCGGCGACACCTGGCGCTCAAAAAGCGGGGAGAGGTCCGCCGCCATGGTGCGCTCCCAGCCAAGCATCCCGCGGTATGCCACGTCGTATGAGTCGATTTTAAGGATGAGGAACGGTTGATTATGGTCGAAGCTGTGCACGCCAAGCAAGTACGAGGGCTCCAGCGTGCGCAGCAGCTCGGTGGGTATCTCGGGGCCAAGCAGGGCAAGGAGCTCTGCCACAGGATATGGCGCTGGCTCCGGCGCATTCGGGGTTGCGGTGATAAAGAGCCGTTCCACAAGCCCAAGCGACACTTTGACCTTGTCGCGCGCCGCGACGAGCACGCCCATGGCGGCCGTGCGCGGCGGCGCCACCGTGACGACCGTCGTCCCATCGACTACCACGAGGGATGCGCGCTCACCGGTAAAGACCGCCTCTGGGGCGGGCCGCAGCAGTACAAAGCCGACGAGCAGCAGGGCGCCCACGAGCAGGACGGAACCTGCGCCGATATAGGCCCACCGCTTCCACCACCCAGGCTCCGGCGGCGGCGCGGGCGGCTTTTCCGCCTCCTCTTTCTTTTCTTTGTCTTTGCGGACCGCTTCGGCCGCGGCTATCGACACCTCGGATACGCCGCCCTGCTGTACCAGGCTTTCAACATCGCTTTTATACGTCTGCAGGGGGCGTACGAACGGCTCTTCCGGTACCGTGATTTTTTTCGGTGCCGGTTGTGCGGGTACAGACCCTTCTTCCTGCGGGGCCAAGCCCGACACTGCCGCTTGCTGCTCTTGCGCGAGGAGCTCGCCCGCATTTACGCGCTGCGCGGAGTCCGCCGATTGTCCCGGCGTCTCTTTTTTAGGCAGGAGTATTTTTGAGAGGTCGATATTATTCCCCGTGTTACCCGCTCCGCCCGAATTTTCTTTCTCTTGGTCCGCCATTAGGGTTTGGGTTGGTCGATGGCGTGAGCCCCTTGCGCACCGCGAACTCGGGGTCTGCCATCTTAATAGACAGGTTGATGCGCCCTTTTTCGTCTATCTCCTTTATCATAACGCGAACTTTGTCGCCTATCTTTACCGCATCAGAGATCTTGTCGATACGAAACGGCGCCACTTCAGACACATGCACCAAGCCCTCGGCATCTTTGCCGGGCCCCACGCGCACGAAAGCGCCAAAATCCATCAGCCGCGTCACTTCGCCGTCGTACACTTCGCCGGGTTTGTACTCCTTGACGATTGCCTCGATCATTTCTTTTGCTTTTTGCGCGGTACCGCCCTTGCCGGTAATAAATACCGACCCGTCGTCTTCGATGGTGATGTCGTCGACTCCGGTAATATCGCGGATACCGTTGATAGTCTTGCCGCCGCCGCCGATCACGAGCCCAATCTGGTCGGGCTTTACTTTCATCGAGAGAATCTCCGGCGCGCGCGGGCTAATGGTGCCGCGCGGCGCGGGGATTGCTTTCTCTATCACATCCAAAATCTGCGCGCGCGCGGTCTTCGCGCCCTTAAGCGCCTCGACAAGCACCGGCACCGGGATGCCGTCGAGCTTAATGTCGAGCTGTATCGCGGTAATGCCCGCGCGCGTGCCGGCAACCTTAAAGTCCATGCCGCCGAACTCGTCCTCGGGCCCTTGGATATCCGTCATCACGCGGTGCGCCCCGCCGTGGCTCATGACGCCCATCGCAATGCCGGCGACCGGCGCTTTAATCGGCACGCCACCATCCATTAAAGCCAGCGTCGATGCGCAGGCCGAGCCCATCGAGGTCGAGCCGTTCGAGGCGAGGCACTCGGAGACGAGCCGGATCGTGTAGGGAAACTGCTCCGCCGGCGGGATTACCGCGGCGAGCGCCTTCTCCGCCAAGAAGCCGTGCCCGGTAGCCCGGCGGTTGATGCCGCCCATGCGGCCCGTCTCGCCCGCCGAGTACGGCGGGAAATTGTAGTGATGCATGAAGCGTTTTTTGACATCGTGTTCTTCCATCGTGTCGATGACTTGCGAGTCGCCCGGGCCGCCCAAGGTGAGCGCCGTAAAGACGTGCGTGCCGCCGCGATAAAAGACTCCCGAGCCGTGGAGCATCGTGGAGATGCCGCCGGCTTGCGCGAAGAGCGGGCGTATCTCATCCATCGCGCGGTTGTCGGCGCGCTTCCCGTCTTCGACTGCGCCGCGGTGTATCTCCTCGTCGATTTTATCCTCGAGAAATCGCTTGATGATACCGGATTTTATGTCTTTGAGTTCCTCTACCTCCGCGACGCGCGCCTTCCATTGGTCGAGTAGGTCATAAATGGCATCCTTGCCCGGCGCGCCGCAAAAGACCGCCGCCGATACTTTCGATCTAAACTCGCTCTCGTAGAGAGAAACGAGCGCCGCAGGGAGTGCGGGGGCGGCCGCATCGCGCTTCTGCTTTCCGATTTCTTTGATTATCTCGGCTTGCCACGAAAGGAGCTTGTTGTGCTCCTCGACCGCAAAGCCGAAGGTGCTCGCGACCTCCTCTTCGGCGGCCTCCTTCGCCTCGACCTCGATCATATTTATGGTGCCGTCCTTGCCGCAGGCGAGCACGTCCATCGTTGCTGACTCGCGTTCGGTGTAGGTCGGGTTGATGGTCGTAGACCCGTTTTTTTGGCCGATGCGCACTGCGGCGACCGGCCCCGCCCAAGGGATGTCCGAGGTCGCGAGCGCGAGCGAGGCGGCATTGACCGCAAGCTGGCTCGGGTCGTCCTCATCAAGCGCGAGCACGGTGATGACGACCTGCACTTCGTTGCGGATATGCTGCGGGAAAAGCGGGCGTATCGTGCGGTCGACGATGCGACCGGAGAGTATCGCGGCGTCCGAGGGCCTCCCCTCGCGGCGCATGAAGCGGCTCCCGAGTATGGCGCCGGTCGCGTAGTAGCGCTCTTCGTAATCGACGGTAAGCGGGAAATAATCGATATCGTCGCGCGTGCGCTCGCTCATCACGGCGGTGGCCAAGACCGCGGTGTTGCCGTAGCGCAGCAAGACCGAGCCGTTAGCCTGCTCGGCGAGGTCGGTAAACTCGGCGACCATAGGCTTGCCGCCAACAGTCGTCTCGAACTTTTTAGTCTGCATAGGGTCTTTGGAGACTCCCGGATTTTAGGTCTCGAGCTACTCGAGATCTACCTATCCAAAAGCCTCGGTTATTTTGTAAATCGAACTCCCCAAAGGGTAGCAAACAAAAAGCCCCGACACAAACGGCCGGGGCTTTCTTTATTTGGTGCTGGTCTTTCGATCAGCGGGGGCCTGGCAACTGCCAGGGTGTGGCACGTTCCTGCGCGACGGCTCTGCCGGCCCGCAAGGCTTCGTTGCGCTCCTGTTCGAACGAGCCGAGCGTCATGTGCTCGGTCCGTGCGGTCGTGTACCGCGCCTCTTCGGCGGCCGTTGGGAACGTGTCCCAATTGACGGCGATACCGAGCAGGGCGGTTAAGATCACGGCAAGCGCAATCGACGCGGGGTTGAAGAACCTGTTCATGGGGTTAAGCCCTCGGTTGAACCTGCCAATAGTATACCACACAAGGCAAAATAAGGCTATTTTCGGTATTTGACAAGTTACTATTAATTATAGTATAATTAATAGCAATTGCAGTTCTTCTTACGCAGATACAGAAAGGGGAAACCCCATGTCTCGCTGGGACTACCGGAAGTATCGGTTCTGGATCATGATCCGGAACCTCGTCTTCTATCTCCTCTCGCTCCTCGGCATCATCCCGGCGCTCATCGCCTGGGCGCCCGCGTACTTCGTAACGTGGGCGAAGGCGACCGTCGCCTTCGAGAAGAGGATTTTCTCCGCCCTCGCGAAGATGGTCCTCGACGAGGAGCAACAGCGCTACTTCGCCGCTCTCTCCTGGGCGAAGGAGCGTTTCGAAGAGGCGGCGCAACTCGCGCTCTTGGCCCTACCCGAGGGCAAGCGCGACACGGCGCTTGCCTTTGCTTACTTCGCATCCCAATGGAAGATGTTCATCGCGCAGCTCGTGCTGCTGATGATCGTCATATCCGGGGTCGTATGGTGGGGGTATCGCCGCGACGTGCGGCGAGCGGAGCGCACTGCTGCGATGCTCGCGGCGCAAGGGAAGAGGGCCGAAGAGGCTTTCGTACCCTCGGCACCGGTGCAACCGGAGAAAGCGGCGCAGGAAACGTCCGCGCCGGTATCGACCGGCACAGACAAAGAAGTCGAGCGGATTGTGCGGGCGACCGATGCAATCCGACAATCAACCGGCAAACTGCCCCGGGCGCCACAACTCAAAACCCGTCAGGATGATTCCTGACGGGTTTCTCGTATCTTGTCCTGAGCGCAGTCGAAGAATTATTCCCCCGACATTTTTATCGCCGGGTCTTCTCCCTCACCGTTCCATTCGGGGGCTTCGGTCGTTTCGATCGAGGTATCGGCGTCGACGCGGCCTTCTTTGCCGCCGCCGTTGCCCGACTTGCCGCCAAAGCCGGGTATCCAGCTGCCGCCCTTGCCGCCGCGGTAGCCGATGAGGTAGTTGCGCGGGTCGTCGCAGATGTCGATAAAGTCGTCAACCGCCTCGCGCAGCTGCCCGGAGGAGCTTTTGCCGAAGGCGATGACCTCGACCTGCACGCCATGCGTGTATTTAAGGTATTCGACCAGCGGGACAAAGTCGCCGTCGCCGGTCGCGAGGATTATCGCGTCGAGCTTCTCTGCCATGGCGATGGCGTCGATCGCCATGCCGATGTCCCAGTCGGCCTTTTTTGCGCCGCCGGCGAACACGCGGATATCCTTAACCCGCGTCTCGATGCCGAGCTTGTTGAGCGCCTCGAAGAAGCCTTTTTCGTCCTCGCTTTCGGTGCGGATAACGTAGGCGATGGCGCGGATGAGATTGCGCCCCGCGACCGCCTCCTTAACCACCTGGCCGAAATTTACTTTTGCCTTATAGAGGTTTTTAGCCGAGTGATAGAGATTTTGCGTGTCTATAAAGATGCCGACACGCTGGCTTTTGTGCTTAATGATAGCCATATATAAAATGCGAACAAATAATAAAAAGAACCAGCTGACCTGCCTCGTCGGCAAAGCGGGTCAATACAAAATAACCCACTCTTAATTATACACGATGAAGAAGCGAAAAAATTACTTCTTGAGCCCGAGCTTCTTCACAAGAGCGTCGTAGCGCTTTTTGTTCTTCGTCTCGAGGTACTTAAGGTGCGAGCGGCGGTCGGCCACCATCTGCAAGAGGCCGCGGCGGCTGTGCTTGTCCTTAAGATGCTTTTTTAAATGCGAGGCGAGCTCGTCGATGCGCTTGGTCAAAAGGGCGACCTGCACCTCGGCGGAGCCGGTATCGGTGGTGTGTACCCCCACCTCCTTCATCGTCTTAGCCTTTTTCTGCTTGGTCAGCATGACACAACTGTATCACAAGCCTTAACTTTTCGCAAGGGGGGCCATGAGGCACACCATATATATGAATTTTGGCAAAAGACGGGTCTCAAGGGGATGAGGAGGCCCTATATAGGCATGTTCCAGACGTATACCGGTACGCGCAAAACACTCTTTCGCACAGGTGCGGTCGCGGTAGCGCCCATGGCCGCGCAAATATTGTGCGACACTTAGGGTATGGCAATGAGCGAGCTGCAAAAACTTAAAACCGCATTTTTGGAGTATCTGGAGATAGAGAAAGGCCGCAGCGTCAAAACAGTGGAGAATTATGACCGCTACTTGTCGCGTTTTTTGGCGCACGCCAAGGTGCAATCCCCCGGCCGCATTACCGAAACCGCCGTGCGCGAGTTCCGCATCCACTTAAACCGATCGGGTCTCAAGCATAAGACACAGAACTTTTACATGATTGCGCTGCGCGCGTTCTTAAAATTCTTGCGCAAGCGCGAGATCGAGAGCTTAAACCCCGAGAAAATCGAGCTGGCAAAGGTCGGCCAGCGCGACCTGGACCTCATCTCGCCCCAGGAGCTTGAGCGGCTGATGAAGGGGCCGTCAGGCTCGACCCTGCGTGATTTGCGCGACCGGGCGATACTGGAGCTTTTTTTTAGCACAGGCCTGCGCGTCTCGGAGCTGTGTTCGCTCAGCCGCGACCTGGACCTCTCCCGCGACGAGTTCAGCGTGCGCGGCAAGGGCGAGAAGGTGCGCGTCGTCTTTCTCTCCCCCGAGGCGAAGGCGGCCATAAAGGCGTACGAGGCCAAGCGCGGCGACGTAGACGACGCGCTCTTCGTGCAGATGGGCAAGAACGCAAAAAATACCAAAGACTTGCGCATTAGCCCGCGCTCGATCGAGCGGCTGGTCAAGCGCTACGCCATCAAGGCCGGGATTACGCGCAAGGTTACGCCCCACGTCATCCGCCACTCGTTTGCCACCGACTTGTTGGAGAACGGCGCCGACTTGCGCTCTGTGCAGGCGATGCTTGGCCACGCGCATATCGCCACCACGCAGGTGTACACCCACGTCACCGACAAGCATTTGCGCGACGTGCATAAAAAGTTCCACGGCCAGCGCCGGCGCTAGCGCGCAGAGCTCCCCTTCTTTGCTATGATTGCCCCATGAGGCTCATATCGTGGAACGTTAACGGCATTCGTGCAGTCAACAACAAAGGGCTTTTTGTCCCCTTCGTCAAAAAATACAAGCCAGACGTGCTGTGCCTCCAGGAGACCAAGGCCGAGCGCGGCCAAGCGGTTATCGATTTGCCCGAGTACGAGGAGTATTGGCACTCATCGACACGCAAAAAAGGCTATGCCGGCACCGCAATCTTCGTAAAGAAGGACATCGAGGTACAAGAGGTACTACTCGGCTTGCCGGATGACCTGTGCAAAAAGTACAAGCTGGGCGGCGACGGCTATGGCGACCCCAATGCCGAAGGCCGCGTCATCGCAGTCGAGCTTGGCGACCTTTATGTGGTCACCGCTTACACGCCCAACGCCAAGCCCGACTTGAGCCGGCTTACTTTGCGCCATAAGCACTGGGACCCCGCGTTTTTGGAGTATATGAAGCGGCTCGAAAAAAAGAAGCCCGTTGCCTTTAGCGGCGACTTAAACGTCGCACACCAAGAGCAGGACCTGGCCAACCCCAAGGCGAACGTCGGCGAGCATGGCTTTACCGACGAAGAGCGGGAAGGTATCGACAAGATGCTCGCGGCAGGCTTTGTCGACACCTTTCGCCACTTTATCCCAAAGGGTAATGGTTTTTACACTTGGTGGAGCCACTTTGCCAATGCCCGCGCACGCAACGTGGGCTGGCGCATCGACTATTGGTTTGTATCCAAAAAGCTCAAACCTAAACTAAAGTCGGCAAAAATCTTGCCTGAGGTCATGGGGAGCGATCACTGTCCCGTTCTCTTAGAGCTACGCTAAAAAAACTTTCTCGAGCGCTTCGTTGGAGAGTCGCTCCCCGTCTTTTTTGTGTATGGCTATGGTGCCGCGCGAGAGTACATACGCTCGGTTAGCAATCTCCAAGACCGACTTAATACTGTGTTCCACCACCAATACCGCGATCTTGCGTGCGCAGTTAATTTCTTTAATTAGTTCAAATACTTCTTTAACGATTTTAGGCGAGAGTCCGAGCGATGGCTCGTCTAATAGCAGGACCTTTGGGTCGCTCACGAGCCCGCGTGCAATAGTGAGCATTTGCTGCTGCCCGCCAGAGAGGAGCCCCGCCTTTTGGTGCAGTTTTTCCTTAAGTGCGGGGAAGATTTTTAGCACGCTATCAATATTGCCGTCGATATCTTTGCGGTTTTTTAAACCGTATCCGCCAAGCTGCAAGTTTTCCAACACACTAAGGTTTTTAAACACCTGGCGGCCCTGCGGCACGTAGGCAATGCCTCGGCCGCTCATCTGGTAAGGCACGGGCGTGAGTTTCGTTCCATGCCAAAGCACCTCGCCGTGTGCAAGTGGCGCAATACCAAACATAGCCTTAATAACCGTGCTCTTCCCCGCCCCGTTTGGGCCCATAAGTGCCACAATCTCACCCTCGTCTACAGAAACGTCCACACCGTCGAGCGCACGAACGCCGCCGTAGTGCACCGCACCATTCTTTAATTGTAGTAACGTCTCTTTCATAATTTACTTTCCCAAATACGCTTCCACTACCGCGTCCCGCTCAAGCGTTTCGGTAGGAGTGCCGTGGGCTAACACCTTGCCGCTATCGAGCACGTAGCACACATCGGCCAGCTCACGCACCAGTGTCATGTCGTGCTCTACCAACACAACAGCCGCACCGCCGGCTTTTAACTCGCGGAGTATGTCGCTTACAATTTTTCGCATCTCAACGAAAAGACCGGCATAGGGCTCATCAAAAAAGTATATGCGTGCGCGCATAGCAAGAGCACGTGCAATCTCCAAGAGTTTGCGTTGGCCGTAGGAAAGTTCTTCTGCTTTGGCGGAGCGTTTTTCCCAGAGCCCTACTTTTTTTAAAATCTCTTCCGCTTCGCTTAGGTGGAGCTTTGTGTGCCGCTCAAACAGCGCACCCCACACATTCCGTTCCGTTAGTACTAACAGTATATTGTCGAGCACCGAAAGTTGACCAATAAGCCGTACGTTTTGGAACGTGCGCGTGATGCCGTACGTGGCAATTATGTGCGGCGCAATTTTTTTGAGTACAGAGTCACCAACAGCAACAGTGCCGCCGTCCATGGGCAAGATGCCGGTAACAGTGTTTATGAGTGTTGTTTTGCCTGAGCCATTGGGGCCAATAAGTGCGGTGATTTTTCCTGCCGGGAACTCAACATCCACGTGGTCCACCGCGTGTACCCCGCCGAATTTTTTTAATAGGTTGTGTGTTTGTAAAAGAGACATAATGCGTGTAAAACGTTACTACAATCGAAACGTGCCGAGGAGACCTTGTGGACGGTACAGCATGAGCCCGATAAGCAGTACGCCGTAGGTAGCTAAACGCAGCTGAGCCGCCACATCGGCTGGAAAGCCTATAAAACGGAACGCCTCCGGCATAACAACTAAAATGAGCGCACCTAGTAATGCACCACTATGGCTACCCAAGCCGCCTAAAATAACTATCGCAAGGAGGAAGATTGACTCGTTTAAGGTAAAGCTCGATGGGTCAATAAATGTGATATACGAGGCAAAGAGTGCACCGGCCAAACCCGCGAGCATTGCGGAGATTACAAAAATGAGTAGTTTGTAATGTAAAGTTGCGTAACCAAAAATGCTTATTGCCTGCTCGTCCTCGCGTATTGCTTTGAGCACGCGGCCAAAGGAAGAGCGAGTAATAAACTGCGCCACTCCATAGGTTGCGGCGAGCAAGACTAATGAAAGGAGAAGGAACGTGATGTTTTCTGAAAAGCGAAATCCAAAGAGTTCTGGTCGGTCTATGCCTGGCACACCAAGCGGGCCATGCGTAAGTCCTTGCCAGTTAAGAAACACACTCCATATAATGATGTTAAAACCCACGGTGCCGAGCATGTAGAATTCGCCCCTAAAACGAGAGAACACCACTCCCGTCGCAAGCGCGAGGAGCCCTGCCAAAACCATGGCCACAGGGAGCGCTGCAAAAAAGTTAAACCCCGCCTCTGTGAGTAGGAGTGCGGCAGCATATGCACCAAGCCCGTAAAATGCGGCGTGTGCTACGGAGACCAACCCCGTTTCTCCAATAACTAAATTCAAAGACAATCCTAAAATGCCGTAGATGCAAATAAAGATTGCTATGTGGATGAGATACTCCATTTTTTATTTGGGCCAGATGCCCTGTGGGCGGAATATCAAAAAGAAAATAAGCACCGCAAATGATATTGCATCTTTCCACTCACCGCTAAATTTCCACGCGCCAAGGTTTTCGATTATTGCAAGTGCAAATGCACCAATGACACCCGCCCACACATTGCCGATACCGCCGATAATTGCCGCAACAATTCCTTTAAGGAGAAGAGGCAGACCCATCGTGGGCTGCAACCCCGTGTCAAACCCAACCGCTATGCCGGCCATAGCGCCAATGCATGCGCCGATAAAAAATATAATGCCAATAACCCGCTCGCTATTGATGCCCACTACTTGTGCAACTTCCTCGTCGTCGGCAACTGCGCGTACGGCTTTGCCCCAGAGTGTATATTTGAGTACCACTCCGAGTAATGCCATTACTACGAGACCAGCTACTAGTATCACCACCTGCGTTTCGGTGATAATACCGCCAGAAATTTCAAACGTACGTTGCCCGGCAATGTTGCGAGAAAGAGTTTGGAACTGGCTGGTAAACGCCATGGCAAGCCCAGCTTGTATAACCGTAATCACACCGAGGGACGCTATAAGGAGTACCGTGTTAGACGCCTTGCGTTGGCGCAACGGTCTGTAAATGAGTTTCTCTATTACAAACCCAATAATGCCCGTGATGATTACCGCGAGTACGAGCGCCGCTACAAGCGGGAACCCGCTTTCTTTGTAGAGAAAAAACGCGGCATACCCACCTACTGTCATAAGCCCACCGTAGCCAAGGTCAAAAAACCGGCCGGTGGAGTAGAGCAAGTTAAAACCCAAGGCCACTAGGCTGTATGTGGCGCCCGCAATAACGGCGTTGAGGGCTATTTGGACTATTATGTCCATGTGAGCTTAGTATATGTCCCGCCTTGCGAGTTTTGTACTAGAGATTGACGAACTTTCCTCCTGTTAGCTTTTGGAATACCGGATCTATACCGACGACATCCCCGCTCTCCTCGAAGTGATATGTCCCGATAGTGCCGGTATAGCTTGGGATCGAGTGAATATACCCCGATACCTTGGCAGGATTGTCGCCGACATTTTCGATCGCTTGCGCAATAAGGTAGACGCCATCGTATGCGGCTCCTGCATAAAAGGAATACTCCGGCGGGGCGTCGTAAGCTTTTGTATAAGCTTCAACGAACTGGGCGCCTTTCCCTTCTGTTGCGAGCCCAGGCGGAGTTGCCGTTATTAGTCCGTCCAAAAGAGCTCCAGTATCGATAAGGCTCTGGTCGTTAAAAGGTGCGGTAATAAAGGGGGCTTGTATGCCCAGCTGGCGCGCTTGCGTGCCGATGCGGATAAGATTTGCGCTCGTTTGTGCATCGATCCAGACCACGTCCGGGTTAGCGTTTTTTATTTGAGTCAACACAGTGCGAAAGTCCGATGTGTTGGTGTCGTAATCCTGCGTACTGACCACCGAAAGACCGTTTTGTTTCGCGTGAGCGAGAAACACGTCTTTGATGCCTTGCGCGTAATCGGTCTTTTCAGCGATGATTGCGGGTTTTTTGTAGGATTTTCCAAGGAAGTTCGCTATAGCAACGCCCGTAATATTGTCGTTCGGGTTATTGCGCATGAGATACGGACTTAGTCCCGCAAGTTTCGGAGCAGAAGCACCCGGCATAAGAACGAACGTCTTTGCCTCGGTGATGATAGGCTCGAACCCAAATGCTTCCGCACTGCATACGCCACCCACAATATACCCAACCTTATCGATACTGGTCAGTTTGCGCGCGGCGCCCGCAGCATCTTTGCCATTACATTTGCCATCCTCGTAGACCATCTCGATAGGTCGGCCGTTTATGCCCCCGGCCCTATTTATTTCTTCGACGGCAAGCTGGGCGCCGTTCCTTACTGGTTCTCCATACACAGCCGCGTCGCCGGTAAGGGGTGCGATAAACCCTATTTTTATAGGCCCTGTACCAGTGTTCACTGGTGCCGAGTCTTTAAGCACAAACCACCCTCCAGCCACCACTACTAAGATGACCAAAATCCCTACGAGTGTTTTATTCATACAAAAAAGAGTTACCTATTAATGACGGTTAAAGTCCACAGCAAAATACCATGTATACATTGACAGTCAATGTATTTCACTATAAACTGTCGATGACTTTCCACAACAAATTATGATTCCCTCCCTTAAACATGCACTAGATGTCCTCCACCTAAGCGATAAACAAAGTAGGGTGTTGGGTGTATTGCTAGAAAATGGCCCCATGTTGGCAGCTGCTATTGCCAAAGAGGCTCGTCTTAATCGAACCACTGTCTATGACCTCTTACACGAGCTCTCTGTCCAAGGACTTGTCTCGCAGACGAAAAAAGGTGGCGCTGTGCGCTATCAGGCGCTCGCGCCTGAAATGTTGCCGGGCTACTTAGAGCGCAAGCGCGAGGCATTGGAAGAAAGTAAAAAACAACTCACAGAAATAATTCCTCAACTCAACTTACTGCGTAGCCGTGGCAGAACGGTCACGCGCGTGCAGTATTTTGAAGGCGTCGAGGGCATTAAACAAGCGTATGAAGATACACTTATTAATAACCGTGGTAAAAAACTCTTTGGATTTTTAGGAGTAGACTCGGCGTTCTCCGTGATGGACCCCGCATGGCTCTCGCACTATATCGACAGACGCGTTGCGCTTGGGGTACATGCATCGACCATCGCAATAGACACACCCGAGGCGCGTGAGTACAAAGGGCGCGACTCGGTACAGCTGCGTGCGACAAAACTCCTCCCCGACGACTACTCATTTGATATCGAGCTGGTCGGTTACGACGACAAGGTACTCATTAACTCTTTTTCTAAAGAAAAGCCGATGGCGGTGTTGATCGAGGATAAAAAAATAGCCGAGCTGATGTACGCGCTCTTTCGCTATATTAGTGGCACGCTCAACTCTTGACTACAGCCTAGATCTGTGATAGTGTTCCCCCAGAACTGACTGCCGAAAGGCTAACAAGCTCACTGAGGAGGACAGCCATGTTTAAACGTATTGTTGCAGCAGTAGTTGCAACCGCGCTCGCACTCACGCTTGTCGTGCCTCATGTGGTCCCAACACTGCCGGATGCATACACACATCCGGCGTTCAAGAACTACATCAAGTACGATGCTGGGCGCAAGGTTTTTACCGAGACCTTGGCACTCATGGACAGTTGGTGTCGAGGAGGGTACCCATTGTCCAACGACGAGGGCATCCGACGGCACTGCTCCACCCCAAAAGATGTGCTGCCGATGTGGCTCATTGTCATGCGGGCCGACATCTATGAGACGCAGGCGCGGGCCGACAAGTCCGCCGGTATGCGCCGCGCGGCCAAGCAAGATCCCCTGCTTGCCCCCGTAGGCACGGTGCAGGTAATCCTTACGCAATACGAGCCGCAGGGCTTTTACGAGCGCTGGGGCGAGGGCGAGCAGAAGAATCGCCATGGCATGAGGCCGTGGCGGAGCTTCCTCAAACGGGTCGTACCGGAACTCAGAGCCACACCAGGCAAGAGTATTCGTGTCGCGATGTTCGACCTTGAAGAACGCGCCTACTATGCGGACCTCAAAGAGGAGATGCCCGCGGCGCACACGTTTAACCTCGACGAGGTATGCGCCACGATCGCCACGCTGTGCTCCGCACAGCAAAATGGCCAAGAGGGTGTGCTCTTGGTGGAGGGCGGGATCAACGTCTTCTACACGGACACCTGCGCTATCGTCCTTACCTGGTGTGGCGAGCACTTAGGCTGGGGCGTTGGTGCGTGGGAACCCTCGCGGAGCAACTTTTGGACCCGCGGAGATAGGATCTTTATCCCCGCATAGTGCCATTCGACAAGTCAAAACCGCCCCTCGATAAACTCGGAGGCGGTTTTTTCTTTTGCGCTTTGAGAGAAACTATTCGAGCGGCTCTGCCTTGCCGGGCACGAAAAACCCCGACCATCGGAGTTGGGTCGGGGTTTGTGGGCTGGAATTAGATAATTGCGTGATACGTTGGTTTGTATCGGCGGATGACGAGCGTGTCGTGAATCCACATTTTTTGACTAAGTGTGAGGGATCACACAGTCGTTGTCCTTGGAGGCAATTGTCTAATGGCCCACGTGCTCGAGCAAAGCACGCAGTAAAGAACTGGGTGTTTTGTGCTTAGCCTAAAACTTAAGTAACAGGGCAGTACCTAAATCAATAACTTCGCCAAAACGATAGTCTGGTAGTAATGGTACTCTCCTTTAGTTTTATGTAAAGGACATAAAGGACAACTAATGTGGATAGTTAATCAACGAAATGCTTTTTTCGGATGTCCTTTAGCTCGGCCTCCTCGGCCTCGGCCTTGCGTTCCTTGCCCTCTGCGCCTAGTTTTTGGAGTTCTTCGTTGGGTAGTTTGGCAAGTTCCTTGGCGCGCGACTCCATGTACTCGTCCGTGTTTTTCTGGGGGTCATCAAGGACCTCCTCTAAAAGCGCATGGAGCATCCACCCAAGCCTCGGCCCAGGCTTCTCCTCCGTTACCTCCATGAGCCGCTTGCCGTCAGTCTTGAGCATGGAGACGCTTATCGGGTCCCGCAGGGCCTCGTCTATCATGGCCTGGTACTTGCGGAGCCTAAAGGGCTGCTCTTTGGGACGGCCGGTACCTATCCGGTCGCAAATACGCAGGTTAATGAGCTCTTGAATATGCTCGGGCCCCACGTTGCGGATAATCCGCCGCACCGCCGAAAGGGTTACCTTGTCTGGGTCGCTAAAAAACATATGCCAGCGCACGAGGGTTGATACGATATCGACCACCTCTTTGGGGAATTTGAGTTCTCTTAAGAGCTTTTTGGTCATTTTAGCCCCCACGACGTCGTGGCCGTGGAAGGTCCAGTCATTTTTAACCTCGTCCCTGCGGCGAGTGGCGGGTTTACCAATATCGTGCAAAAGAGCCGCCAAACGCACGACAAATCCCCAATCTTTATCTGCGGCATGACGAGCCGACCGCAAATTATGCTCGAATACGTCATAGCTATGGGCCTGATTCTGATCTACCCCTATCCCCTCTAAGAGTTCGGGTACTATATAGGCCAAAATCCCCAGGTCTTTGGCCAAAACTAAGGCCTCCATAGGGCGATGAGACTCCAAAATACGCACAAATTCGTCCCGTATGCGCTCCCTGGAAATCTTTGCAAGCTGGCTCGCGGCAGCGGCTATTGCTTCTTTAGTCCCCTGTTCTATTTCAAACCCCAACTCTGCAGAAATGCGCACCGCACGCAGTATGCGTAACGCGTCCTCATCGAATCTAAGGCGCGCATCCCCCACTGCGCGTACTACCCCATTACTCATGTCCTTTACACCGTCGTAGAGGTCAATTAGACGTCCTTGAGAGGCACTATAGGCCAGAGCGTTGATGGTAAAGTCGCGGCGCTTTAGGTCATCCTCGATGTTGTTACTAAATTCGACCGTGTCGGGCCTCCGCGCATCGCTGTAGGCCCCCTCGACGCGATACGGAGTTACTTCAATAATCCTGAGGCTTTCATCTTCTGCCCCGTCATTGACAACCCCAACAGTGCCAAAATCGTTGGTATAGAAGGTATTTTCGAACAAACGCTGGATATCTGCCGGCGTGGCATTGGTAGTGACATCCCAGTCCTTGGGCTTGCGGCCGAGGAGAAGGTCGCGGACACACCCCCCTACTACCCACGCCTCAAACCCTGCCCCCTCCATGGTACCAGTTACACGCGAAACTCCGGGAGGTATTTGGCTTGGTCTCAGTTCCATATAAGTATCATAGCGCGCCCATTTGTGGCTCTATACTACCAAACTCGAACCTATTTCGCCCAGAGCCCGACCCGATGATCACTCGCGCCTCGCAGACTCGGCGCTCGCCCGAGCCCTGTCCGCGCATTTCTCTTTTGCCTTCCGGCGGATTCGCGGGGGGG
>CAYIWV010000005.1:0-30159 GCA_964367315.1 uncultured Candidatus Saccharibacteria bacterium
CGCCGGCCGTCTCGCCCACATACGCGATACCGGCGATGGTAACCGTCACGGTGGCAGTCTCGCCCACGGTGCCGCTCATGACGGGCGAGAGGTCGTTGGTGGTCTTGTTAAGTATGGTAAGCGCGGGGCCGGTCGTATCAGGGACGAAGCGGTTAATGGTAAGCGTCCCCGTCGCATAGGAGACATTGCCAAGCGAGTCTTGCGCCGAGGCGACGGCGGTATAACTGCCGTTGCCGAGCGCCCCCTCCGGCACCGTGGCCGACCAGGCATCGCCGGCCGTCTCGCCCACATACGCGATACCGGCGATGGTAACCGTCACGGTGGCCGTCTCGCCCACGGTGCCGCTCATGATGGGCGCGAGCGCATCGGTCGTCGTACTTACGATGGTGAGCGCGGGGCCGGTCGAGTCGAGCGTGCGCACTACCGGCGCGGCGCCGACCGTTGGGGCGCCGCCCGCGTTTTGCGCGGCGCCGGGCGGCACCGAGATGTGTACTGCGCCGTCGGTGGCCGGCACCACGTCGAAGGTGTAGGTATCGGGGGTTAGCGCAGTAAAGTTGGTCGCACTCCCGTTGCTTACGGTAATATCCGCGAGGTCGAAGCCCGTGACGCCGTCCGAGAAGTGCGCCTCGAGGCTGATAAGCGGCGTGGTGACGACCGGCGGGGCGCTGGAGAGGAGGTCAACGATGACCGCCGGCCGGAGCTCATCGAACCACAGGTTGCTGCCAAGATCAGTACGGAACGCGTTGCCAGACCAGAGCGCGACGCCATCAAACACAGAGCCGGCGGGAACGGCACTGGCGACCCAGGTGCAGGCACCGGCTAGGAGCGAGTCGCGGATGGTGCATGTCTCGACGGTGGCGCCCTGGCGCCACATTACGAGGTATTGGTGCCAGGTATCATCGAGCGGCACGCCGGTAAAGTCTATGCGCGTACCCGTACAGCCGGAGAGCGGGCCTTGGCAGATGGAAATGCGAGTGGAGGGGCCGGAAAAGGTCCCCTGCTTTGCCCGCGCCCCGACGGTAAACGCGCCGGTTAGGAGCGCCGTGCCGCCGTCTTTATAGATGCGCGGTATCGAGGAGCTGTTGCCGTTGGCGACGATGCATCCCCCGGCGACGCACTCGCCCCCCGAGCCGTCGGTAAAATCGAAATTCTTCGGCGTGCCGCCGAAGGTGCTCCACGGCGCGGCATTATAGGCATCAAACGACTCCGTAATGGGGGACTGGGCATACGCGACCGGGCTTATAAGTAAGAATGCACCGATGGAGACTACCGCAAAAATCCCTGACTTTTTCATGGCGTTACTATGCCATACGCCCCGGAGCCGCACAAATGCTCACCGCGCTACAGCGAGGATCTCCTCGATAAGGGCTGCCGTCTCGCGCGGGCCGAACACCGCATGGGTGGGGATGTCGGTTTGGACCACAACCGCGTCATTGCCCCCCTCTTCGAGCGCGTCGCCCACGTAGAGCATCTCCCCGAGCGGGATGTGCGTGATTTCGCTTAACCGCGCGAGCCCATAGGCCTTGTTCCGATTCTTGCGGGTGACCTGCACGGTGGTGAGCCCGCCCTCGGTCACCTCGAACTCGGGCAGGAGGAGCGAGAGCGCCTCCCGCAGGGTGTCGCGGTCGTGCTCATGCGAGGCATGCCAGCGCTCTTTTTCCTCCAGGGGAGCATCCTGGCCCAGCGCAGAGAAGGCGATTTCGGCACCGCGGTCTTCGATTTGCGGCCCCCAGAGCCGTTCTGGGGCCGGGTAGGACTGCGCCGCATGCGAAAATGCGGCAAGGATGCGCTCGCGCTCCGCCGCGCTGAAGGAGTAGTCGTATTGCGGCATCCATTTGCCGCCATGCCGCACGAAACACTGTGCCGCGTTGTCGGGGAATATGGAGAGCCGCTCAAGCACCGCCTCCGATGGGAGCACGGAGAGGAATTGCCGCTCAAATTGGGGGAATCCGGCCCCCGACATCACCGCAACCGGCATCTTCGAGAGCAGTTTCATCAGCAGGTCGGCCATCTCGGCCGATATGCGCTGTTTGGATTCGGTAAGGGTACCGTCGAGATCAAAGGCAATAAGCCGCGGAATCCTCATGGTTAAATTTTCGAGTAGGCGTCGCGAAACCGGTTGGTCTCCGCGACATGCTCTTTGGGGGAGAGGACCACGCGCTCGTCGCCGTCGGCGTCCATGTTGCCGAGCCGCGTGTCGGGGATAGCGTGGTAGTGCAGATGCTCGACCGTGCCGCCGGACGATTTGCCCTCGCGCACGACGAAGGACACGCCGCTGTGGCCCACGGATTTAAGCAGGTCCCATGCTTTTTTCTCGAGCATGCGGACGGCGGCATGCTCTTCGGGAGTCACGTCGAAGATATGTTTGACATGCCGCGTGGGGATAATGAGCAGGTGGTCTTTATTATAAGGCGCGAGCGCCAACGTGAGGTACGCCAAGCCGTTGCGGGCGATGATAATATCTTCCTTCATATTGCAAAACGGGCACGGCCCAGCCTTTGCCTCCTGGTTCCTTAAAAAATCCTTGTACTTGATGGTCATGTCTTAGTCTCCCTTAGGCGCGGCCATATTTGTCGCTAAATCGTATAATGTCGGCTTCATCGAAATCGCCGAACGCGATTTCTAAAACCTGCAGGCCCTCGGGACCCGCGGCAATGCGGTGTGCTTTACCTCTCCCGACAAAAAATTCGTCGCCGGGGCGCACGCCGGTGACGTTCTCTTCGACGGTGACGCTGCCGGAGCCGCGCAGGATGCGCCACTCTTCGTCGCGGTGATCGTGTTGTTGGAGGCTAAGCGCCTGGTTCGGCTTTATGGTAATCAGCTTTACCGTGCACGGCTCGTTTAAGGTAAAGCGCTCGAATTCGCCCCATGGGCGCACTTCTTTATGATACTCATGGTTGGCCCCCACGCCCCTTATTGTATACGAAAAAAAAGGAGGAGCGCGGTGCGCCGAGGGGTCCCCGTGCCTTGGCAGGGGACCCCTCGGCTAGACCAGTACTTCCATAGGGTGTGATTCTGACCTTATGTACCTGCTATGTCTTTCGTAACTCTATCCCGCTCCGTAAAGTGACGGCGGCCGCCATGCGGCTCATGTGCGCCGTTCTCGCTCTCCGCCGAGCGTCCTTCAGTGTACCGAGAGTCGTCTGAACCGGAGATGAACCCGCCGCGCGGGAGCGTCACGACGGCAACCGTGCCGAGGCGGCGGGAGCTTTCGATGGCGATTGTCCCGCCGTGCTGGCGGACCATTTCGTCCACAATGGTGAGCCCGAGCCCCGCGCCCGCGTTGCGGGCGTTGCGGTTGCGGGAGGTATCGGCCCGGTAAAACGGCTCGAAGACGTGCGCGAGCTCATCTTTGGACATGCCGACCCCGCTGTCGCGCACCTCGAGCAGTACGGTGTTGGCCTCCGGGCGCACGCGCACCTCGACCTGCGCCTCCGCATGCGCCGGCGTAAAGGAGAGGGCATTCTTGATGAGGTGGTAGGCGACCGTCTCGAGCGCCGCGCGGTTGCCAACGGCGATAGAACCCGCCTTTGTGCGAACGCGCACGCGCACGCCGAGCTCGCGGGCAAGGGGCAGGAGCCTCTTTGCCACATCTTCGACCACGGCGCTGAGGTCCAAGTTCTGGAATTTCATCCCGCCCTCGCCGGAGAGGGTATTAAGAGAGAGCAAATTGTCCAAAATCTCCGAAACACGGGCGAGCTCCTCGGTTATCTCGTTAAATGCCTTGCGCGTATCGCGCGTGAGGCCGGGCTCAAGCAGCGCCACCTCGCTTGCCGTCTTGATGACGGAAAGCGGCGTGCGCAGCTCGTGCGCGACGTTCGATATGAAGAGCTTCTGGCTCCCCAGGATTTCCCGCGCGAAGAGGGCCTTAAGCAGCCTACTCGTGAGGCTGCGCCGAAAGTCGGTAACCCACGCCGCGCACTGTTTCAAATAATGCTTCGCCATGTTTATCCGTGCCTAATTTTTTACGGAGATTTTTCATGTGTACGTCGAGCACGTTGCTCCACGAAAGGGAGTTAAAGTCCCACACATGATCGAAGAGCTTTTCCCGCGAGAGCACTTCGCCCGGCTGGCGCATAAAGCACTCGAGCAGCGCGTACTCCTTCAGTGTCAGCGACACCTCCTCGCCGTCCTTGCGCACGCCGCGCGTCGCCATGTCCATCTCGAGCGGCCCCACCGTAAGCACCACGGGCTTCGATTGCGCGGGGCGGCGCAGCACTGCGCTGATGCGCGAGAGGAGCTCCTCGAACGAGAAGGGCTTGACGATATAGTCGTCCGCGCCCTTGTTTAATAAATCGACCTTATGCTCCGTTTCATTGCGCGCGGTGAGTATGATGATGGGCGTCGTCACGCCCTCTTTGCGGACCGAGTCGGTAATGGTTGCACCGTCCATCCCCGGGAGCATCAGGTCGAGGATGATGAGATCATATTCGTTGCGGTAAAGCAGGATGCGGTTGCGAGCCTTTTCCGGGTCGGGGAGCCAGTCGACCGCGTACCCCTTAAGCTCGAGCCCTTTTTTGAGCGCCTTGGCGAGCCGCTCTTCATCTTCGACTATCAGTATGTGCATAGGTTAAGTATGGGAAGTCAAAGCTGAACCTTTCATGAACATGGGTTCAGAGTATCAAAAAGGCCTTAATTGGCAAGCATCTGCTCCCAATCCCGCCTAAAGAACACATCCCGCGCCAGGTGGAATATCCCGTAGGCGATAAAGAACGCCGCCAGCACGTCTATGGAGTAGTGATAATGTCCCAAGAGCACGATAAGGCCGAAGAAGAAGGATGCCCCCAAAAAGGCATACCGGAGCGCGGGAATATGCCAAAAAACCAGCGCTCCCAGGAACGGCAGTCCGGTATGGGCGGAGAAGAAGAGGTCCCCGCCGAAGAACATGTCGTTGAGGAATGGCGAGGGGGTCGGCGCCTCGGCAAGCGGGTAGGGACCCAAGTGCGTAAGCGATATGAAGACCGCGCGGATTACATAAAACAGCGCCATCGCTTTTAAACTAAACGGCAGCCTCCACGGGCGGTAAAAAAACACCGACGCGGTAAAGATCATCATGACGAAGGTCCCGTACACGAAGAAAAAGCGCATATCCGCGGCCGGTACATTGGAGAGAAAGAGGTCCTCGACGTAGTTGCCCGCGCGCAAGGTTGCGTAGTCTATAGCGTAAAAAATGAGCACGAGGCTCGCCGCATATAAAAGGAGCCCGTTTGCGAAGCTTTGCCGAAAGTACGGGTCGGCAAAAGCCTTGCGGTAGAGCCGGAGTATTTCGGCCATGCCTCAAGTATACCCCCGCCTCTAAAAAAGAGGGTGGGGGTATACTGTACGGATGGATCTCGGGCCGATGCAGCTTATTATCGAGTATCGCTACTGGATACTCCTACCGCTCTCCTTTGCCGAGGGGCCTCTGGTGGCCTTTTTTGCGGGGACGCTCGCCGCGGCCGGGTACTTTAATATCTGGATGTTGGCGGCATTCTTTTTCGCCCGCGATGTCATTGTCGACCTTTGCTGCTACTACCTTGGCTACTATGGCGGGCAGTCCCGCTGGATTCACCGGGTGCTCCGGCGTTTTGGCATCACTGACGAGCATTTGGAGGAGGTGCGGGTCTTGTGGAACAAGCACCCGGGCAAGACCATGTTCTTAAGCAAGCTCTCCTACGGCGTCGCGGCGGGGTTTATCGTCGTCGCGGGGTTGGTCAGGATGTCGCTTAAGCAGTTTCTTTTGTACGGGTCGATTATCGCGCTTATGCACTACGGGGTGCTTTTGTTTTTGGGATACTTTTTCGGAGCGTCTTTCGGCGGGTCGATTATCGGCATAATCGAAAATATCCCGTACGTGGTCGGCGCGCTCTCGCTCCTTGCGATTGGGTACTACTTCTTTAAGCGCCGCATCGGCAAGAAACTTCAGGACGAAGAACGCGCGGCCCGCGCCGAGATAGTGTCCAAGTAGATTCTCTCCCATTCGCCCGCGATGAGGCTGGGGTCGAACCGCGTGACATAGGCCGCCGCCGCAACGCTCATCTGTGCGCGGCGGGACTCGTCGCCAAGGACGAGCGCCGCCGCCTCGGCGAACGCTTTGGCGTCGCCGGGCTCTATTAAGAAGCTGCACTCTTTTGGCGCGTAGTCCGGCAGGCCCCGCGCGCGGGCGAGCACCGCTGGGAGCCCCGATGCGTAAGCCTGCATGAGCGCAAGGGACTGGCTGTCAGACGTCGAGGTCATCCCGAAGACGTCCGCCGCCTGGTAAACGTGCGGGAGCGCCGCGCGGGAGAGGTAGCCGGTAAAGCGCACGTGCGTGCCTATGCCGAGCCGCTGGGCGAGCCGCTCGAGCGAGCGCCGCGCGGCGCCGTGCCCCGTCGCAACAAACGTAAAGGTGGGGAACTGCTTGACGAGGAGCGCGGTAGCGCGGACCATCACGTCGACGCGCTTTTCGACGCCGAGGCGCCCGGCGTAGAGGAGCGTCGGCCCAGTAAGGCCAAAGGCCTCGCGGTGCTCGGCCCGCTCCTTAGGGGTCGGGAGCATAAACTCATGTACGTCGGCGGGGTTGGACACCGCGCGGCCCGGCTTTGCAAACCCGGCCGTGCGCATGCGCTCGATCAGCCGAGCATAGGGGGCGGAGACAAAATCGCAGTGGTTGTAGTAGTGCGCGTCCCAGCGGCGCATTATGGCGCGCATCCCAGGCGGGAAAAAATCCTCGATAGCGGTGTGGTTGGTACCGACGAGCGGCACGGCAAGCCGCCGCGCGGCGCGTACCGCCGCGAGCCCCACGCCGTAGGGCGAGTGCGTGTGGATGAGGTCGGGCGCAAAGGCGCGCAGGCCGTCCGGCAGGGCGGCAAAGGCAGGCACGATGCGCGACTGCCCGGTGGGGGAGAGGGGCATGTGCCAGGACGGCAGGCGGAGTATCCGCATGCCGTCTATCGCGTCATCCTCGGGCCGCTGGGGGAATTGGCGGTTGGCGAGCGTGTAGTTTTGGGGAGAGTAATAAGGTCCGACGTACAATATTTCGTGCCCGCGCCTTTTTAACTCCTTCGTGGTGGTGATGATGGTGTCGGTGATGCCCGAGAGCTCGGGGTAAAAGTTGTCGCTAAAGAATGCTATTTTCATATCGCGGTACGCGTTAATTTTTCTACCGCCGTTATGACTGCGGCTCGGACCTCTTTGGTATCGATGACGCTGTGGCCATGCACGGGCAGCTCGATATTCTTCGCGCCTTCCAAAAAACTGCCGCGCTTCGCCCACACGTGCGTATCATACTCCGGATATATGGAAATTATTTTTTTGTTGACGTCGCGATGGTTGTCGAGGTATTGGATTATTTCGCTCCCGGCCTCCAATTCCCGCAGGGCGGCATGCCGAAACAGTGTTGCCATCGCCGAGCCGGAAAAAGGCGTCGCGATGGCCACAAGCCCGAGCACGCGCCCCCCTTCATTGTAGTGCGCGAGTACATATTTACCGATAAGCCCGCCTTTGCTGTGCGCGACCAGCACGACGCCTTTTAGGTCTTTATCGTGGATATAATCGCGTATGCTCTCGGCGCCGGCGCGCACCTGGGGGAGCGTGTGCGGGGGAGGCGAAAACAGGCTTCGTACGAGCGAGTGCACGATCCGCGCAGATTTCGGGATGCTCTCGATGTTGCTCCCAAGCTCCGGGACGATATGCACCGGATGCCCCAAGAGCGATATGGCGGTGCCGAGGCCTTTCATATACCCCCAGCGGTTGAGCACCCCGGGGATAAGGATGACCGGCACCTTGCCGTCGATGACATAGCCCAAGTAATGCGTGGGCGGCCGTTTGTAGAGCGCGTTGATAACGGGGCCGCGCACAACCTGCAAGACTTCATTCGCCCATGCCCCGGCTTTATAGTGCGCATGCTTGAGCCGCATAGCGCAATTTTACCCTTGTTTTGCAACGCAGGGCTTACTTGACTATCAATATCGAATATGCTATAATTGAAGTTAAGTAAGTCCTTTGAACTTCACTCGAGCAATAAGGAGGCCGTCATGCGGACCTTTTTCACGACTGCGGGCGTAGGAGTGGCCCTGTTCGCACTCCAGGCACTCTTTGCGGATCTCGACAAGATGCTCACCCCGGCACAAATGTTGAAGAAGGGGGTCAAGCAGGGCATCACGTTTACTGGACATGGGAGCACGTGGTTGGTCCTCTTCGCGCTCATTCCGCTTGTGGCGTGGATGGTGAGCGAATATGGCGTGCAGTGGAGGCGAGAACATATCCTTCTCGCCGCGTTAGCAGGCAGCATCGCGAGCTTCGTTATCCATGCGCTCTATACCATGGCACCCTTCCCCGACTACATGGTGCGTGAGCATTTTGCACTGACGCCAGCGGGATGGATGCACCTTGTCCTGTTTGCCGCGGCGATTACGGTGTTCGTGCTCTTCTTCCTGGCGACGCGCCACACGGCACCGGGACCCGTGCTCTTTGCCGCATGGTACATCACGGGCCACGTCTTTGTGGGGAACCACATGGTCATCAAGATGGACCCGCCGGCATCCTTCCCGTCCTACCCATTGTGGGAGACGATGCCATGGCTCACCGTTGTTGCGGTCGGCCTCATTGTAGGTGCGGCGTCGTGGTCTGCACTTCGGTAACCGGGTACACAGACAGCACGAGCTAAGAACTGGGGGCGGGCGGAGTCTTTTGACACCGCCCGCCCTTTTATTTCTAGCTTTCGTGAGGACTGGGGATAGCGCTCTGGCGCTACCAGTCCATGGGGTATCATAAGTGCATGTATATTACCGCGCCGGTCTTGCGCAGAGCCTCTATCTTATTTGTAATAGTAGCTGCGTTCTTTCTTTTTTCCTCCGCCTCCCCCCAAAAAGCCTCCGCGGCCGCCGTCACGCTTTCGACCGCGACGACGAGCTCCAATAACGCCTCTACCACGCTCGCAAAAGTCGGCGATACGGTATCGTACCGGCTGGTGCTGAGCGGCACGCCGGCGGCGACCTCGAGCCCCGTCATCAATATCTTTAGCATGGGTACGACGAGCATGTCCGGCAGTGGGACTACGTGGACCTACTCGACCACCTCCGCGAGTACGTGGACTGAGAGCGCTATCACGTTCCGCATGGGTTGGGGCGGCAGCGTAGGCGAGGCTACCACAACTATCACTCAAACAAGTCTTACTAGTGCCAACGTCGTGTTCGACAAAACGGTGCCGACCATTTCATCAATTACCTCGAGCGCAACCTGTACGGGCAACAGCGGCGCATGCAAGGTGGGCGATACCATAGCCTTTACGCTGGCGACCTCTTCTGCCGAGCGGTACGGCTCGGTCGCAGGCTCCTATAACAGCCAGTCGCTCACCTGGTCGCTCACCACCAATGTGTTTGTGGGGACCTACACCGTTACCGAAGGCAACACGGACCAAAGCTCGGCACTGCAGATATCGAGTGTCATACTCTCGGACGCCGCAGGCAACCCAAGCAGCTCGGGGAGCGGCAGCGACATTACCGCCACTATCGACGCCAATACTCCTTCCACGGCGGTCTCTACACCGGGAGGAGGGACGTTTGCTTCGGGGGTGCAGAGAGTTACCCTCACGTCTACCGGTTCCGACTCAATCCGCTACACGACCGGCGGGGCAAACCCGACCTGTACGACAGGCACGCTCTATAGCGCCTCCACCCCGGTAGAAATAGGCGACACTTTGACGCTTGTGACAATCGGCTGCGACACCGCGGGCAACGCCTCGGCGGTCGCCTCGTCCACCTACACTCACGAGACCGGCAGCGGCGGCGGCGGAAGCAGCGGCGGGGCTGTCAATATCAAAAGACCCATCCCTACGCTTTCGTCTGCCGGAGGGGGGCTCTCGGGCGGCCAGGTACAGGCCGTGCTTGACGTGCTGCGCTCGTTTGGCGTCGACGCCGCGATGATTGCCTCGGTTACAAAAGCGCTCAGCGGTTCAGCATCCGCCGGCGCCCCGAGCTCTCCATCCGGAGGATACGCCCGCAATTTACAGAGAGGCATGTTGGGCGAGGATGTCAAAACGCTGCAACAATTCCTTAACGCGCATGGGTTTACCATCGCGCCCACAGGCCCCGGCTCGGCGGGGAACGAGACCACCTTCTTCGGCGGGGCGACCCGCGATGCGCTCACCCAATTCCAAAAAGCAAAAGGCATTAGCCCTGCCGCGGGCTACTTTGGCCCCAAGACCCGCGCCGCGGTATCTGAGGCGCAGTAAGCGTGGTACGCTGGGGGAGTGAAAATTAGTTTTGTGGTACCCGCCTACAACGAGGAGGCGCATATCGGTCCCTGCGTCGAGTCCATTGTGCGGGAGATTAAGGACAATAATTTAGAGATTGGCACGGACGCCGAGGTGGTGGTGGTCAACAACGCCTCGACCGACCGCACGGCAGAAATCGCGGCGCGCTACCCGGGCATTACCGTGCTCAACGAGCCTATCAAGGGCTTGGTCATGGCGCGCCGCGCGGGGTTTGTGGTCACGACCGGCGAGCTTGTGGCAAACATCGATGCCGACACCGTCATGCCCCGCGGCTGGCTTGCGACCGTCCTCGGCACGTTTGCCGCACATAAAAAACTGGTCGCGCTCTCGGGGCCGTTCATCTACCACGACTTTAACCCCGTCGTGCGCGTGCTGGTACGGCTCTTTTACTTCCCCGGCTGGCTCTTCGACCTCGTGGCCCAGCCGGTAACCGGCCGCGCCACGATGCTCCAGGGCGGCAATTTTATCGTGCGCCGCAGCGCATGGGAGCGCGCAGGCGGCTTCGACACGTCTATCCAGTTTTACGGCGAGGATGCCGATGTTGCGCGGCGCATCTCGACCCAAGGCAGGGTCGTATGGAGCTGGGGTCTGCCGATATACTCCTCCGGCCGCCGGCTTAAAAAAGAGGGGATTATGCGCATGGCGTTTGTCTATGCGGTCAACCTCTTTGCAATGCATTTGACCGGCAAACCCTATCATCAGCAATACTCCGACATCCGTATCAAGTAGCATGCTCGACTCGCTTATTATTTTTTGCGCGAAGTATCTTGTGGTCGCTCCTCTCGGCGGCGCACTAGCCTTGGCACGCGCACAAGGGCTCGCCGCCGCCAAAAAGATTGCGCTCGAGGTAGCGCTTGCACTGCCCGTGGCCTACCTGCTCGCGCGGCTTGCGGGGCTTTTGTATCAGCACGAGCAGCCTTTTGCCGCGTGGGACTTTTTGCCGCTTATCCCGCATGAGGTCGACAACAGCTTCCCGTCCGACCATATGCTTGTTGCCGCGGTGTTTGCCACCGCCGCTTACCTGCGGCATCGGTATCTCGGACTCTCGCTCTGGGCATTTGCGGGCCTGCTTGGCATCGCGCGGGTGGCGGCGGGGCTCCATTACCCGGTGGACTTGGTTGCCGCATCGCTCATCGCGATTGCGGCGGTGTATGCCGCACGGGCGCTAGCCGCGTATGCCAAGCTCCGATAATATGCGCTCCACATCGACGATTGATACCGGTTTGACCAAGTGCTCGCTGAATCCGGCCGCGCGGGCTTTTTGCTTGTCCTCGTTCTGGCCGTAGCCGGTGAGTGCGACGAGTATCAGGTTCGGGTGCTCCCGCTTGAGCGTGCGCGCAAGGTCGTATCCGTCCATGTCGGGGAGCCCGATATCGAGCAGTGCGACGGCCGGTGTCCGCTCTTTGATGCGGGCAAGCGCCTCGGTGCCGTCATAGGCGAGCACGACGTCGTGGCCGTTGTTCTCCAGGAGTTTGCCGAGCGTTTGTGCCGCGCCGTGGTTGTCGTCGCATACGAGGATATGCATGGTCCCCTTTTCTGCGTGGTTTTTTATCTCCGCTTTGGAGAACCGCATCCGCTGCGTGCTTATCGCCGGCGGCGTCAGAGACATTTGCACCGGGGTGAGCGGTAAGGTCACGATAAACTCGCTGCCGCGGCCCTCGCCCGCGCTTTTAACCTCGATTGTGCCGTGGTGGAGCTCGGTCATGCGCTTGGCGAGCGAGAGCCCGATGCGCAAGCCCCCGGGGCGGCGCGCGGCGCTCTCGACCCCGCCGAACGCGTCGAATACCCGCGAGAGGCGCTCGGGCGCTATGCCCGTGCCGTTGTCCTTGATCCGCACCACGGCCTGCTCGGCGCCTTTTACGCGCCGTCTTTCCGCAGTAAGCTCGATTGTCCCGCCCGGGTTCGTGTATTTGGCCGCATTGCCAAGCACGTTTGCAAACACCTGGGTCAAGCGCACCGGGTCGGCGTTAAGCCAGATTTCTTCCTGCGGGAGCGTGACACGGAGCGTGTGCTGTCGCCCCTCGATCTGCGGGCTGACCATCTCGAGCGCGTGCCCGATAACCGCGTGCAGCTCTATCGGGGAGCGCTCGAGCCTGAATTTTTTTTGAGTAATCCTCGCGATATCGAGCAGGTCGTCGAGGAGCCGGGCTATGGTATGCACATGCGCGCCCATCATGCGCAGGATGTCCGGCGGGCTGCCCTCGCGGTTCTTAAGGATCTCGAGTCCCGAGAGTATGGGGGAGAGGGGGTTGCGGAGCTCGTGCGCAAGTATGGCGATGAAGTCCGATTTTGCCTGATCTTCGCTGCGGATGCGCTCGAGCGCGCTCTCCAGCTGCCCCACGTGCTGCTCAAGGGTCTGCACGGCCTCTTTGCGCTCCTCGGTGGTGGAGGTGAACAGCAAGAAAATAACCGAGAACGTGCCGGTGAGGATTTGCAGGCCAAAAAGCGATTGCGCGAGGTTCGGGTTATGGCTGATAGGGCTGTCGCCGAAGAGGACGCCGGTCGCGGCGATGAGCGCGTTCATCGCGAGCGCGAGCGAGACGCCGCGCGGGCCGGTGCGCAGGGACGACCAGATATAAAACATCACCGCAATATAGATAAGCGAGATTCCTCCTATGGAGCCGTAGGGCGTCCAGTAGATAAGATAGGTAATCGTGGCGAGCGAGCCGAAAATAACGGTACCCTCGAGCACTTCGCGCGGCGTTCTGGTAAAGGATAGCCGCCCAAGCCACCGCAAGATAAACGGGCCGAAGGAGACAAGCGACACGGCATGTCCGATCCATAGCCCCGCCAAGAGCGGGGTATTAAACGGGTTCGCGGAGCCGCTAAAGAGGTAGATGCTCAGGGTAATGAACGCGGCCGACACGGATGTCGAGATAATGGCGATAAACACCAACCCTATCGAGTCGCGCAAATACGTGAACATTGGAGAGAACCCGATAAAGCGCAAAAGGTAGACGCCGAGCGCCGCCTCGAGCGTATTGCCGATGGCTATCCCAATAGCCAGCGGCGGCACGATAGCGCGGGAAAGGAGGAGCGCAAAAAACGACAACGTGAGGGCGGGCCACATTTCGTAGCCCCAAAAATAAATGGCCGCCAGCGCTACCGCGGCGGCCGGCCATACGAGCGACGCTCCGGTGCCGCCCTCCGGCACCAGCGTGAGCCCCCAGTAAGCGGCGGCGGCATAGGCGGCGGCCACGATGACGAGCCGGAGTACATAGGTCTGCGCCGATACCTCCCGAGCCATGGTGTCGGGAGTATATCACGCAAGGCTTCTACCGCGCATTATTCGGCGGCTGTCTCAAGAGATTCTGCCACCATGTCTTTAAAAGGCTCCACAAGGTCGGGGTGTTCGTGGTTAAGGTGGTTGAGCATCCGCACTTTGGCGATAAGGATGCGCCGTTCGGTGCCGGATTCCTGGTGTCCGCACTCGTTGCAGGTGAGTATGACTTCCATACGGCGCATTCTACGCCCTGTCCCCTGAGCGCGGCGTGAATTTTTGCCGCAAATCGTGTAGGATGCGCCGGTATGGCATACAAAAAGGGCAAGTATACGCCCGGGGGTTACGAACTCCGGGTTAAGCGGTCGTTGGCGGGGCTGGGGCTCTATACCATGGAGCCGATCAAAAAAGGCGCGTGCATCATCGAATACACCGGAGTGGTGCTGACCAAAGAGGAGGACGACGCGAGCAACAGCTCGTACCTGTTCTTGGTGTCAAAGCACAAGACTATCGACGGCTCGATACGCTCCAACAAAGCGCGCTATATCAACCACTCCTGCCGACCTAACTGCGAGATCGACGTTTACAAAGGCCGCGTATGGGTCATGGCCAAGCGCGCGCTCAAAGCGGGTGAGGAGCTTGGCTATGACTACGACAACGACTACTTTGAGGCGTATATCAAACCCAAAGGCTGTAGATGCGTCAAATGCGCGCCCCGCCTGCACCGGGCCCGCTAAAGGTCGTTTACCTCGTTCTCCGAAGAGCCGCTCTTACTTTGCTCTGACATGCGGTCGGCAGAGTCTTGGTTTGAAAGCCGGCGGTTAGAGCGCAAAAACCCGTGGCGCTCCTCGGGGCTCTCGCGCACGACCTCCTGGTCCTCCTCCTCATCGATGCGCGCCGGGTCGGTGAGCACCCCGTAGAGCACACCAAGGGCCATGAGGACGACGACCGCGACGACGATGGTAATGAAAATCATAGGGCTACGTCTTGTAGTATACGCCACATGCGCACCGTGCGGGCATGGTACTATAAGTACGTATTATACAAATAGCGAGTCTATTATTGCACCATGATTCCACTTTTTATTGTGCTAGGTATTTTGTTTGCCGGCGGCACCACGGTCGTATCCGATGCCGCCCGCCCGGGGGACCTCCTGTTTCCCGTCGACCAAGCGGTCGAGAATATCCGCTTTGCACTTACTCCGGAGAAAGGCAAGGCAGAGCTTAAGGTGCGGTTTGCCGAGGAGCGCCTCGGCGAGATCGAGTCGCTCGCCGAAGACGATGCCGCATCGTCGACCCCTGAAGCGACTTCGAACCTGTCGCATGCGCTCGATATTTTGACCCTGCATCTGGCCGAAATTGACGGGCTTGCGTCGACGACGCCGGGGATTGCCCAGGCGATCAGCGTTATCGAGGCGCGCCTCGCCTCGACGTCCGCGATTTTCCCGCGGGAGCTTAAGATAAAAATCCATGACGACCGCGGTCGTATCGAACTTAAGACCGAAGACGGCAAAATAAAAATAAAGATTAAAAACGGCGAAATGGAGGTGGAGATGGAGTCAGAGGACGATGAAGACGACAGCAACAGAGGTCCGGGCATCGGCACGACCACGCCGCGCGTGGATGACGATGATGATGAGGACGAAGCGGAGGTAGAAGACGAGGACGAAGATGAGGACGAGGATAACGACTCCGCGACCTCGACTTCGGGCTCTGTCTCCAGCTCCACTTCTGGTTCTGGCTCTAATTCCGGGTCTGGGTCGAACTCCGGTTCGGGCTCTGTCTCCGGCTCCACTTCTGGTTCTGGCTCCAACTCCGGGTCCGGGTCTCAAGACGACAACTAGCAATCAAAAACCGCCCCGGGAAACCGGGGCGGTTTGCTTTCATAGGACAAAGTTCTGGCTCTCACCAAGTAAAAGGGCGGCGCATGTGGTGCGCCGCCCTCGCAGTGAGTCCCAGCCGCGTTAGCGGGTGGGGATCGGGGTGCCCGGAGGCACACCGACATCTGTCATGAAGAACGTGTTGTTTCCGCCCCTTTCGCCCACCCTCGTCGTCATCGCTTGCATCATCATCAGCTTGTAGATGTAGGCGCGTTGGCCCGTCGAGTCCGCCTTGATGAAAGTGTCGATCTTCTGCATCGCTTCGGTCAGCCTGTCGGCCGCCTGGGCGGACGCGATTGCACTGATCACCGAAGGGTCGGGCTTGACGTTGGACGCGATGGCTGTGACGAGGAACAACGGCGAGTTGTTTTCGGCGAGGACCGTGCCGACCGTCTTCTTCATCTTGTCGGTGAAGCCCTCGGGCGTGCCGTTCTTGGCAATCGCGTCGAAGACCGCGTCGACGCTTTCGTAGCTCAGGCAGACGTCGCGGATCTTGCCGCGCACCTGCTGCTGAACCTGCTGGAAGTAGACCGACGCCGCATCAAGCACGAGGACGCGATTGCCGCCATACTGTTCCGGCTTCGCCGTGACAGGTTTTCCCAGCACCCCCATACGCAGGATGGCTTCCTTGCCTGCCGGCTTGGTGTGGTCTGGCATGGCGAAGAGCAGACGCACGTCCAGCGACATCGGCTCGCGCTTCGGACCCACGATGCAGCGGTGGTCCTCGCGGTCCTTGTCATTGTTGGGGTCGTTCTGGACGAACTGCTCCTTGATGGCGAACCCGCCACGCTGCAGGAGTACCAGCTTGTTGCCCCAGCCGGCGAACCAGCCGATGTTGCCGATGTCGACCTGGCCGGACTCGTAGATCTTGCCGTCGAAACCAGTCGGTGTCAGCATGAGGCCGATCATATCCGGCGGGATTGCACGCGGCTCTGCCGCGAGCGACAAACTGCCGGACAGGGTCGTGATAGAAACCGCAAGGGCGGCAGCCAGAGTGAGTTTACGCATAGTCGGTATCCTCCGTTTTGTGCCAGCCGGTGTGGCTTAGCGCTTCTGGATGTTGGCGTCCATGTCCTGGTTGATCGACGAACGATCGAGGCCAGTCCGAGGAATCACGTTGGTAGTGTACGTCGCCGCATTGATGGCGAAGACGATGAGCGCGATACAGGTGACCGCGCCGGCGATGCTGTTTGCCCAACTGCGTGCTGACGCGACTTCCGAGTCGTCCATGTCGTTGCTTTTGGCCACCTTGTTGATGAACCAGCGCACGACGAACAGGATAACCATGATGGTGATGATGGAAACCACCAGTCCCATCGCATTGGCGTGAAGCCCCTGCAAGAAGCCTTGCAGAGTAAGAGAGGTTGAAGGTGTCATGGAACGTAGTCCTTTCGGGTTGTTTGCAAACAGGCCGAAAAAACGTTGGCCAGCAAAGATTTTATCACAATATAAAAATTTTGTCAAACTCTGGGCTCGCTCGGTGGAGGAGCTTCTTGTATAAGAAAGCCGTCTACTTTTGGTAGACGGCAATCGCTTCGCGGATTTTTTTATCCAGTTTGGAAGCGTAGGTCGCCCAAGGCTCGCCGTACTTCTTGAGCGCAGGCACCAGAAGGAGCAAATGATACTTTCTTGTCTCGAGTATCTGTTCGCGGCGCTTCTTTACGGTGCACGCTTTAAGGGTCCGCACATTGTGCAGGCGGTCGCAGAGCTTCGACGTGATGGCCCAGGGGCCCTGTTCGACAATTCTCGCCAGATATTCTCCGGTGGTTTCCTTTCCTTTCGGGAGTTTTGTCATTGCCCGTACGTCGAGCATGATGTCCTTGCCAAAGTTGAGGTTCATCCGGTATGGAGAAATAAGATAACAGTCCTCCTGAACGTCGTGCAACAACAGGTCGGCAATGAGCCGTACGTCACACCCCCCAAGCTCCTTGATATAGATCCACGCGGCAGCTTTGGGGTGGTCAAAGTAGCGAGTTCCACCCTCTCGCACCTGTCTGGCGTGGCCGTACTTTGAGGCAACGTAGGCGAAGTGCAACAACTCTTGGTCGGTAGGGGTGAGTGTTGTTTGCAATGGTGCAAAAAACAGCTCATAGCCGGGCGGGCGTTTGAGCCAGAAAGCGGGTACTCGCGGCATGGGGTTTGGCGTCCTTTGGCGCTTGAGGTTTTGAAAGAGTTCTGACGCGACCATACCACATTATTCAAAATATGTCTGCATTAAAGAGGCTGAAGAGCTACTATCTAAATGAAAACCGCCCGCAGAGCAGGCGGCTCCACAGGCGTGTTGTTGGTCACTCTTCGCGACCGAGAACGGTGATGAGGTAGATTGTTTTGGTGTACGGAACGACCGAGTGAGATACGTCGCGCACGACGCGACCGCCTTCGATCAATCCCGCAGCAAGATTCATCACCTCGTCTGCGATTTTACGTGAGGCGGTGGGATAATGGTCGTACTGACCGACCTCCACCATCCCGCTGCGTGTAATCCATCCAGCCATTGATTTCCTCCATCGGCTAAACGCAAAAAGACCGATTGTCAAGTTTGCTCATTTATACCATTTGGTTCGTACCTATTTCGAGCGCTCCCTCCTCCGCTAAAGCTACGGATGGGCAGGCCGCGCTCTAGCGCCTCCGCTTCGCTCTGGCGCACTCGGGCGCGAGTACGCGCGGGCTCTCCCACCCGTGCGCGCGCGAAATCCCCGCCGTGGAAGAATTAGTCACGGCGGCTCCCTTCATCATTACAAAAAAATACACCGGGCCTCCATTGCGGGGACCCGGTGCTTTCGTAGGTGCGCATGCAGTTGCTCCTACTGCACGGAGATATTGACCGACGGACGGAATTTCATGCATTCCGCGAGCGCGACGTGAACCGGATGCTCGAGGAACCACTGCTTGAAGCCCGGCGGCACGGGAACGTCCGCTTTCGGCAGGACGTCACCCGTGACCATCTGCATGAACCGCGGACCCCACTTGCGGCCGCCGAGGCGTGCCGTCGTGGAGCAGTTGTCGATCATGTAGTCGATGCCGCGGGCGGCGATGTACGGATTGAGCGAGTCCGTAGCCTCGATGATGGACTCGTTGCAGATTTCCGACCAACCATGGCCATTTTTCCGCAACACATCCACCTGCGCCATCATAATGCCGAGATACGCCCCGGCAGTCTTCGGCTCCAGCGGCACCGCGATGTTGCCCATGCGAGCAGTTTCACCAGTGCGCCACATGGTCGAGCCATCGACCTTGGTCCAGCCGTAGGTTTCGAGGGCGGCAGTTTGATCGACGACGCTTGCGATCTCGCGGCCGCTCTTCACTTCGTTGTAGATCTCGCTGACGAGCGGCATCGCAGCCTCGTATGTGGCATGTAGGGCGCGGTAGAATGCCTCTTCTTCCGGACCTTGCAAGCGTACTGCGATACCATCGAGACCGTTCTGCGAGATCGCTTCACTGATCGGGCCGGTGATGGCCATCGCGCTACGCGCAAAGGCCTCGCCGTGGTCCATATTCTTGTCGGTGATGAAGTGGGTGTTCATAGATTCCGCTACGCCCCACACCGCACCGAGCAAGATTGCCCGTTCGCCGAAGATGTCGCTCCGGTATTCCATTTCGAGGGTCGTCTCGAACACATAGGGCGAACCGATCGCAACTGCCCACCCGAGGGCGACGTTGCGGGCGGTGCCAGTGGCGTCCTGTTCGACGGCGTAGCTCGAATTGATGCCGGCGCCGTTGACGTTGCGACCCTGCTCGTAGAGCCGTCTGACCGACGGCCCCATGCCTTTCGGGCACACGCCGACCACGTTGATATCGGCGCGGAACTTCGCCCCGATATTTTTCATGTGGCCGAGCAGAAAGCCGTGCGACAGGCCAAGCGTCGAGCCCGGCTTCATCACACGTTGGATGTTCTCGAACTCGTGCGTCATCGCCGCATCAGAGATGAGGCAAAGGACGAGATCCGAATTGCGGACCACGTCCAACATATCGCCAGCGGTGCCGTTGTCGACGGTGAAGCCGACCTTGGCGGCCTCCGCAAACGATTTGCTCTTCTTCCGCAGTCCGACGACGACCTTGATGCCGAATTGCTCGAGGGAATCGCGGAGGTTCTGCGCCTGAGCAGGACCTTGCGAACTCCACCCGAGAACCCCGATCTGCTTGACGCCCTTGAAGGCTTCGCCGAGCAGTGGGAACCTGTCGCGCCCGCCGACCACGACCTCCTCGGTCGTACCGGCAAGCTCGATCAGCTTCGTTCCGAAGACGTTTGACCGTGAGGTCATGGTTGCTCTCCTTTTCTCAGTTTCAAACAACAAAACCCTAGGATTACTGAACCTAGGGCTCGACGAGATGCTACTACAGTTGTGCATTGCAGGTCAATGAAGACTTTTTTACCCGCCTTTGCCACCCATTCAATATTCCATCCGCCTCCGCCAGTCGGCGGACCCCCGCGAAAAAAGAAAAAGAAAAACCCCGGCCGAAGCGCGGGGCTTCTCCGGGGTTATGGCGATGAGGGGTTACTTGTTCTTTTGGGCGTACCCCATCCCTTCAAGAAAGGCTTTTTCCATCAGGCGATAGACAATGGGCCTGCCGAGCTTTACTGCATCAGCAAATTTGTTGAGCGCTTGGAGGAACTCCATCTCTGCCACGGTGTGTGGACTATTGTCCGGGAAGGTCTGCGAAAAATGGTGGACAAACTCGTCCTTACAATAATCCGCCGCCCCAGCCTTATGTTCCGTAAGTGTGGTCGCTTCTGTCACATACAGACGCGGGAGTGGCTTCCATTGCGGCTTTCGCCGACGCTCGAGTCGTATGACGAAGTTGAGTTGCATCTTGCGTCTCCTGCGTTCGGGTGAATTCAAAAACAACTGTTCAAAAGCAGTTTGTCATAAAAATCAAAGAAAGTCAAACTCTGCTCGCGTGGTGGTCGTTCTTTACAGAGTTTTTTGCGAAAGAAGTAGAGGGAGTATTGGCTAAATGAAAAGCCGCCCGAGAGCGACTTTTCGCTTAGGCGGCTCTGGGGCCTTATACGGTCTTCAAGTCTGGTTGGTGAGCGCGCTGAGCCATCAAGACTCGCTGGAGACGGTCGACAAATTCCTCAGGGCTCTCACCAAGCGCCTTCGCTTCGCTTGCTGCCAGCGTGATAGTTATGACGAATTCAACAAAATGGAAGCGTGTGAATTCACTATCTGTTTTGGTGTCGACCCGAAAGTAATTCGAGTGTCTTTCCAGCAGCAGAGATGCCGCGTGTTGCGCTACAGCCTTAGCTGCGCTAACTCTATAAGACTTTTTTAGTATTTCCCAAACCTCCTGGGGTACGGACATCCGACGACTCCTTGTATGGCCAAACTAAAAAAGAAAGTAACACATCTACACAAAATTGTCTAGCTCCGCGGGTAGGACTCGAACCTACAACCAACTCCTTACACTGCGCCCCCTAGTTACCTAAGGGAGTGGACTATATCACCACCCACGAGGGGTGCTCTGGTATCTAGTCTCTACGGCGCCCCGCGACTATCGCGGGTTCCCACGGTGTTGCCCTCTCTTGCGAGGTGGGGGTTCACCGTTATCCCAAAGTTTTCGATCCGCCTTGCGGCGAAAAGCTGCCAGCCGACAGGGAGCTGCTCTACCATTGAGCTACCGCGGAATATGCTATCCCGCGGAGTTGAGTCCCGACGCTTTGGTCGGGAGGCCGACCAAGTGCGTCGGCCCTACCGCGGAATGTACGAACAGGTAGATTATACTGATATTCCGGCATTTTTCTAGCCTTGGCACCGAGTGCTCTTTGCCCCTTACGTAAAACTCCGCCGGTACTCCGGCGGGGTTTTGACGTGTGGGCCGTTGCTAGGAGAGGTGCTTAGAGACCAACTTGGTCATCTCGAACATGCTGACCGACTCCTTGCCGCCAAAAACTTTCTTAAGCTTGTCGTCGGCGTTAATGTTGCGCTTGTTCTTCTCATCCTGGAGCCCGTGCTTCTTGATGTATACCCAGAGACCCTTAACGACCTCCGAGCGGGGCATGGGGCCCTTGCCTACAACTGCCTCGAGCTCCTCGCTCAAGTTCATCGGCTTCATAAACGCTGAATTTGCTTTTGCCATAGTGGAAGTTATTGCGTGTAATTACTGCTTCTTACCGAGTATCTTGAACATCTTGGTCCCGCACACGGGGCATCCCCCCTGCATCGCCCGGCGCTCCTGGCCGCCCTTGCCCGCGAAGGACACTTCTTTCTCGTCCTTCATCTCGCGCTTGTCGCGGCACTTAACGCAGTATGCTACTTCTGCCATACTAAAAATGTACAAAGGGCACTTAATAAGTAAATCACCCCGTACCGGTACCATAGCATACTCCCGGCTCTGGGGTACAATAGAGGTGTGAACTACGCAATCAAAGGCACCGAGGTCAATATAAGCGACGAGATCCGCTCATATGTCGAAAAACGCCTCTCCGGCCTCGACAAATTCGCATCCGAGGCGTCGCGCTGCGACGTCGAGCTGGGGTATGAGGCGCTTTTCGACGGCCCCAAATACCGTGTCGAGCTCATGTACCACAAGCCCGGCGCCCCCCTTATGCGCGCCGAGGCGCGCGGCGCGGCGCTCCACGAGGCGATAGACCTTGCGGCGGGCGAGCTGTTGGAGGGGCTGACCAGCGCCAAGCAAAAACGCCGCGATATCCTCCGCCGCACAGGGGCGCGCGTCAAAGAGTATTTGCGCGGCTGGCGAGGAAAGATTTAAAATCGGTTTCCTTCCTGCCCTCGGGGATGACCCGCAGGATTTCGAGCGTACCGTCGCTTATCTGCGCGTCGGTGACAATGACGCGCCTGCCGTGGTCAAAGTAGTGCGCACGGTGTCCGCCGGCTGGCGGATTATCGAACGCCCGTATCTTAAGCAACTGCTCGCGCGCATCGCCCAAGGGGTCTATCAGCGAGTCCTCGTCCTTAAATTTTTTAGTGTGGGTCGCGCGGGCGCTATCTTGCGGCTCGGGGGTAATGGTGCCGTCAAGCCACAGCGGCAAGGTCTCTACCAGTAAGTTGCCGCCCTCGGTAAAGAGCATCTCGGTTAAGAGGGTAGCGGGGAGCGGCCACTCGGCCTCGTCTATCTCTATCCGCGCCTGCGCAAGCACGGGGCCCGTGTCTTGCCCCTCGTCCAAGAGCATTACCGACACGCCGGTTTCGCGCTCATCGGCGAGTATGGCAGAGAGCACGGGCGATGGCCCGCGGAACTTCGGCAAAAGGGATGGGTGGATATTGACCGCGCCCTTGCGCGGCATCTCCAACACAGCTTTCGGGATCATCTTGCCGTAGGCAACGACCACAAACACATCCCAGTCGGTATTTAACAGCTCCTCCGGAGTTTCTTTAAAATTCTCCGGGGTAATAACGTCGATCCCGCGCGCCTCGGCCCACGCCTTAACCGGTGTCGGCGTCACTTCGCCGCGGTCGCGCGGCTTATCCGGCACGGTAACGACGAGCGCGGGGAGCATGCCCTCGCGCTCGAGCGCGTCGAGCGCATAGGTGGCAAACTCCGGTGTCCCAAAAAATGCAAAGAGTGGTGATTTCATAACGTTGAGTCGACTGCGTAAAAAGCTTCTTTCGAAAAAGTCCTCGGGTCGTCCCTCTCACGGGGACATCCACCAGACTATTTTCTCAAGAACTTTTTGCTTCGTCTTCGGTTTCGTCATCATCGCGGAGCGTTTTTGCCTTGTCGGTATAAAGTACGCCCTCCAGGTGGTCGCACTCGTGCTGAAAGACGTGTCCCACAAGCCCCGTGCCGTGGTAGGTTACCGCCGCGCCGCGCTGGTCTAAGGCTTTCAACGTCACTTTTTCGTGCCGCAGCACCGTGCCGTACTTGCCGCGCACGCTCAGGCACCCCTCGGCCATCTCCTGCTTGCTTTTTGAGCGCTTGGTTATTTCTGGGTTGATAAAAACCCTGTCCGGCAGAACTTTTTCCCCGACGCTTTGGTCGGGGCCCCGACCCTCTGGCGTCGGGGTAAATATTTTTCCCGCCACGACAAAAAGGCGCAACATCTCGCCGACCTGCGGCGCCGCGAGCGCGACGCCGTACTCCTCCTTTTTGAGGATCGCCGACATCCGCTTGATGAGCTTTTGCACGGCGGCAGAGCCGATGTCTTTTTTTGACAGAGGCTTTGCTTTTTGGCGCAGCACCGCCGCCCCCGCCTGGACGATAGGGTCCTTCACCCCGTTAGAAGTTCTCATAGGCATATAGTAATATCCGCTCTCCGATCGGTGGATTTCTAACGGGGTTCATATAAATTAAGAATGCAATAGTTTTAACAAAAAGTAAAAGGCCGACAATCCCCGGGGGACTGCCGGCCTTTTCGCGGCTGGTCTCGTTTTCGGCACTTCTCTTTTCGCCTTTTCATACCCCCTTGCGGGTAGGCTATAAATACTGCTGCCTTGACGAGGGCCGCCTGTGCCGCTCGCGCTCTTGTTTAAACGGCAACGCCTGGCCGGATCGCAAACGGCACGAAACAAGGGGAGACGCACTACCTAATCCCCAAGGACGATTCACCAAGCAGTATAGCCAATATTTAGCAAATGTCAAGGATTGTATACTACAAGCATGCGGCACATCGGCGACCATATGGGCGGCCTGCCTGCCGGTAGGCAAGGGGACTCCCCGCGCAGTAAACGCGACAAAGCCACCGAGCGCGGCGAGATGATGAAGTACTTTATGGATCGGCTCAATGAGTCGCGCAAGCGCGACGGTCTGCCTTTTTTAACCATGCCGCGCATGGGGAGGTTGCTCGTGGCTATCCCGACCCAGGACCTCTACTACTTAAAGAGCGTCTGCGACCAGTCAAAGGATTTTTCCAAAAAATTTTGGTGGGAGATAAACCCAAAAAAGCACCAACCATAGCTGCTGTTTGTTTTAGGGACACGAGGGGAGTATCATTGCAAGCGCAATGGCCTTTTTTACTCCTAAGCTCGGCATCGACCTCGGCACCGCAAACACGCTCGTGTTCGTGCCGGGCAGGGGAGTCGTGCTTAACGAGCCGGCCGTGGTCGCCATATCCGAAATCGACAAGCGCATCTTGGCGGTCGGCCAAGAGGCAAAAGACATGATAGGCCGCACCCCGGGCGGGATTATCGCCTTTCGCCCCATGCGCGACGGCGTCATCGCGGACTATCGCGTCACCCAGGCGATGCTGCGCTACTTTATTAAAAAGGCAATGGGTCCCTACCAACTCTTTAAGCCCGAGGTGATGGTCTCGGTCCCGACCGGCGTCACCTCGACCGAGCGGCGCGCCGTGGTCGAGGCGGCGATCCGCGCCGGCGCGCGCTCCGCCTATGTCGTCAAGGAGTCGGTCTTGGCGGCCATAGGCGCCGGCATCCCCATCCACGAGGCGCGCGGGCGCATGGTGGTCGATATCGGCGCGGGTACGACCGACGTCGCGGTCATATCGCTTGGCGGCATCGTCTCGTCCATCTCCATTAAGTGCGCGGGCGACCGGCTTGACCATGCCATCGCCGACTATATAAAGAAGACCTACAACCTCGGCATCGGCGAGGGTACGGCCGAGGAGGTCAAAATCCGCATCGGCTCGGCCGTGCCGGTGGAGGACGAGATGAGCATGGTCGTGCGCGGCCGCGACTTTATCACCGGGCTGCCGCGCTCGGCCGAGCTCAAGAGCAACGACATCGTCAAAGCGGTCGCCCGCGAGCTGCGCGAGATGATCAAGGCCATCCGCGACGTGCTCCAGGATACGCCGCCCGAGCTGGCAAGCGACATCATCGACACCGGCATCACCATGACAGGCGGCACCAGCCAGCTGCGCAATTTCCCCGAGCTGGTGCTGCGGCGCACCGGGGTCAAGGCGCAGCTTGCCGAGGACGCATACTATTGCGTCGCCAAAGGGAGCGGCATCGCACTCGACCATCTCGACGCGTATAAGAAGGCAATTATTGCAAAAAGGTAAATGACGCACCACGCGTACGTATACGAAGGCTCGCTCCAGGAGTTTGGCGCTCTGAAGGAGCACCTGCATCCCTTTGTCGCGCAAACGCACGACCGCTTTTCCATAGACGATGCGCGCGAGCTTATTGCGCGGTGCGCGCTCAAGACCATCGGCGAGGCGACTTTTTTAATCGCACTCTCGTCTATCACGACCGAAGCACAGCAGGCGCTGTTGAAACTCCTCGAGGAGCCCCAACGGGGCATCACCTTTGTTTTTTTAGTGCCGCACGGCGCGCTGTTGCCGACCGTGCGCTCCCGCATGGCACCGTTCGTGTGGCAGAGGCCTGCTACCGGCCCCCTTGGCAGCTCGCCACGCGACCGGCAGCAGGTTTCTGCCTTCCTCAAGGCGTCGCCTCACACACGCAGCGACATGGTGGCCGCGCTGCTTAAGGACGAGGAGGGCGCCAAAGAGCGTGTGCGCGATTTTGTATACGCGCTCGAAGCCGAGCTTGCAAAAAAAATAAAGGACCCGGCCGCACGCGCGGCGCTCCACGACATCGCGCGCGTGCGCGACTACTTGCGCGACCGCTCGCCGTCCTTAAAGATGTTGTTGGAGCATCTTGCGATGTCTGTCCCGACCGTATGACCTCGAAAAAAGCAAAAGAGCGAAAAGACAGGATACGAAAGCTCGACAAAGCGCTCAAAAAACTCTACCCAAGGGCCGCAATCGAGCTCAATTTTACAAACCCGCTCGAGCTCCTAGTGGCGGTGCAGTTAAGCGCGCAGTGTACCGACAAAATGGTCAACCGGGTCACCTCCCCGCTGTTTAAAAGGTACAGGACGCTCGACGACTATGTTGCGGCCTCCGCCAGCCGGCGGACCATAGCCGAGTTCGAAGCACTGGTGCGTTCGTGCGGGTATTACCGGCAAAAGACCAAAAATATCCTTGCAGCGGCCACGATGATTAAGCGCGAGTTTGGCGGCGCGGTGCCAAAGACGATAGGGGAGATGCTGCGCCTCCCTGGCGTGGCGCGCAAGACGGCAACGGTCGTATTAAAAGAGGCATACGGCGTCGTGGCGGGCATCACCGTGGACACGCATGTCATACGCTTCGTGCGGCGTTACGACTTGAGCGACTTTAAAGACCCGGTGCGCATCGAGCGCGACTTAATGCGGGTGGTGCCAAAAAAAGAGTGGGGGACGTTTACCCACCGGGTTATCCACTACGGCCGCTACCTCGCTCCGGCCAGAAAATACGACACCACAAAAGACCCCCTTGTCAAACTTTATCCCCTTGCATCAAAAATATTCCGGGTGTAGGGTAGTGGAGGACAGGAGGAGGTGCGGACGCTCGTTGTAAGGCTACGGATCCAGTCGAGGTTTCAGGCGCATGTGCGCCGGTGGCGCTTCCGAGCAGTCGGGGGCTACTTCACCGAGCCGTCGCTACCACGGCTATAGCTAATCTTTCAACCAGCCGCCATGTCTCCTCCTGGCCATTCCCCCACGTCTTCGGATGTGGGTTTTCTTTTTGGTACAATGTACTCATGGCATACGATTTTAAGCTGTTTGAGAAGCGGATTAAGGAAATAGTGGACCACGCGCAAAAAGAGCTTGCAGGCGTGCGCACCGGCCGTGCCGCCCCCGCGATACTCGATGCGGTCATGGTGGAGAGCTACGGCACGCGCATGCCGATAAGCCAGGTGGCGAGCGTCTCGGTAGACGACCCGCGCTCTCTGCGCATCGCGCCGTATGACGCAAGCTTGGCCAAAGAGATAGAAAAGGCGATAACCGCGGCCAACCTCGGCCTCTCTGTCGGGTCGGATGAGCGCGGGGTGCGCGTATCCTTCCCCGAGTTGACGCAAGAACGCCGCGCGCAGATGCAGAAGCTTGCCAAAGAAAAGGTCGAGGAGTCCCGGGCGTCGCTCCGCAAGTCGAGGGACGAGGTGTGGTCGGATATCCAAAAGAGGGAAAAGGAGGGTACCATGACCGAGGACGACAAGTTCCGCGCCAAGGACGAGATGCAAAAGCGCGTCGATGCCGCCAACGGGCAGTTCGATGAACAGCTCGAGCGTAAAGAAAAAGAGATTATCGGCTAGCGGAGCGACATTGCCGCGGAGCAATTATGAGTTTGATTATTTTTATCCTCATTCTGGTCGCGCTCATCTGGGTCCACGAGCTGGGCCATTTTAGCGTTGCAAAATTTTTCGGGGTACGGGTGGACGAGTTTGCCATCGGCTTCCCGCCAAGGCTCTTTACCGTCCAGTACGGCGAGACGCGCTACTCGCTCAACCTTTTGCTGGTGGGCGGCTATGTGCGCATTTATGGAGAGAACCCGGGCGAGGCAGACGACCCCCGCAGTCTTGCGCGCAAAAATCGCGGCACCCAGGCCGCGGTCATGGCCGCCGGTGTGGCGTGTAACGTCCTTTTTGCCTGGCTCCTCATGTCAGGCGGCTACATGGCAGGACTGCCAGCCGAATATACGCCGGAGCGGTACGAGTACATGCAACACACCTCGGCGGTCACTATTACCGGCGTATTGCCGGGCTCGCCTGCGGAGAGGGCGGGGCTAAAGGCAGGAGATGAAATAGGTAATATTATTACCGCGTCCGCAGAATGTTCGTTTGATGAAAAATGCGGCCCGATGATAGAGCCCGATATTGGTTCTCAAGGAGAAGGAGTCCAAGCCTTTATCCAAGAGCATGCAAACGAAAGCCTTATTTTTTCGATTCATCGCGGTGGAGAGCAGCTCAATATACTCGTGCGTGCCGAGACGGGCATTGTCCCAGATAGAAAAGTTGTCGGGATACAAATGGCCGATATGGGGATTCTCAAGCTCCCGCCGCATCTCGCACTTCTTGAGGGCGCGGTGGTTATTAAAAACGTGTTTGTCTCGACCGTGCTGGGGCTCGGCGGGCTTATTGCGGGCGTCTTCGGCGGCGGGGCGGATTTAAACGACATTGCGGGGCCTATCGGCATCGCAAGCATAGGTGCAAACGCGGTGCAGACGGGCGCCGTCGCGACACTGCTGTTAACCGTGCTTATCTCCATTAACCTGGCGGTAGTGAACCTCTTGCCGATCCCGGGGCTCGACGGCGGCCGCCTGTTTATTTTGCTTATCGAGTCGGTGATCCGCCGGCCGATATCGCAGCGGCTCTCGACCGCGCTCACCCTCGGCGGCTTTGCGTTCGTCATACTGACCTTCGTGCTCGTGTCGATAAACGACATCTCCCGGCTGGTAGGGTAAAAAAGCCGCCCGGCGTGGAGCCGGGCGGGGCAGGGATCCGGACCAAAACCGTCACCACATGAGCATTTCGTTTGTGTAATCGAAAGGCTCCATCACGCTCACTCTTATGGGGCGCTGACCATAGTCAAACTGGCGGACTCTTGGCAGTTGCTCCTCCCAATTAGGCGGGAGCTCTCCCTTTTCGAATGCGGCGAGCGCGGCCTGCACGTCTTCCGTGGAGGGTCCTTTGATAAGGAGATTCTGCAGGCCATCCATGGTTCGCGCCTGCACCAACACATCCCCGTAGTATCCCTCGCCGTTTGGATACTTGGTTTTAAAGTAGCCGTGCTCGTATTTGACGTGCTCGATCGCATCGGTCGGGATAGTCGGGATTTCCCCACCTTTTTTCAAGTCGATGAAGATGGTTCGACTGCCGAGGGATCCCTCGATGGTTGCATCGCGGTACTTTACCGGAGCGCCGAGACAGAAAAGGACTCGCTCGCCGAGACTGAAACTCAGTGCGTCGGCCGCCCTTTTCTTATCGAGCTCAATTGTGACGAACTTGTACATGGCCACCTCCTTGCTGCCTGCGTACGGTGCAAAAACGCTAAATAAAATACTACGAATAATAAATACTTTTGTCAAGTCCGTTTGGAGGAGGTTCGCTTTGGGCTTACAATGGCGTTTATATGCGCCACAGCGAGCTATTTACCAAGACCCGCAAGGAGGCGCCCTCCGGCGAGGTCGCCAAAAACGCGGAGCTCCTCATCCGCGCCGGCTTTGTGCATAAAGAGATGGCGGGGGTGTACGACCTCTTGCCGCTTGGCCTGCGCACGTGTAACAAGGTGGTCGGCATCATCCGCGAGGAGATGGACAAAATCGGCGGCACCGAGCTTGCCCTCTCTGCCCTCCAAAACCCCGAGCTGTGGAAGAAGACCGATAGGTGGGACGATTAAAAAGTGGACAATTGGTTTAAGACCTCTCTGCGCGCCGGCGGCGAAGTGGGCCTCGGCTTTACGCACGAGGAAGTGTTGGCGTCCATTTTGGAGCGCCGCATCCAGTCATTCCGCGACCTGCCATTGGCGCTCTATCAGATTCAGGTCAAATTCCGCGATGAACCGCGTGCGAGGTTCGGACTCATCCGCGGCAAGGAATTTTTGATGAAGGACCTGTATAGTTTTCATGCGAATGTTGAGGATCTCGAACGATACTATTGGATCGTGGCGGATGCGTACAAAAAAATATTCGCGCGCCTCGGGCTTCCGGTCCGTGTTGTGGAGGCGTCGGGCGGCGATTTCACCAAAGAATATACGCACGAATTCCAAGTGCTCACCCCGTCGGGCGAAGATACGGTTTTTTACTGCACGGCGTGCGATTTTGCGCAGAACAAGGAAGTGGTGAAGGTTGGTGCGCTCGAGTCCTGCCCGAAGTGCAATTCAGGAACAGTCGAACAATCGAACGGCATCGAGGTCGGGAATATTTTCCGGCTCGGAACGAAATTTTCGGACGCAGCGCATTTGGTTTACAAAGATTCCGGAGGTAAGGAACAACCGGTCGTCATGGGGTCGTATGGCATCGGTCCGTCGCGCGCGATGGGCGCCATTGCCGAACTCCATCATGACGAGCGGGGCATCCGCTGGCCGAAGGAAATCGCGCCATTTCGCATTCATCTGGCCGCGCTTTCCGGCGGCGAAGCGCAGGCGGACGAG
>CAYIWV010000006.1:0-11464 GCA_964367315.1 uncultured Candidatus Saccharibacteria bacterium
CGCCGCTACGACCTCATCCCTAACCTTGTCGAGACGGTCAAAGGCTACATGACGCATGAGCGCGCCACACTCGAGAGCGTCACCGCGGCGCGCGCGGCGGCGATGGATGCCGGCGGGGTAGAGGAGAAGAGCAAGGCCGAAAACATGCTGAGCGGCGCGCTCAAATCGCTTTTTGCGGTTGCCGAGGCGTACCCCGACCTTAAGGCGAACGAAAATTTCGCGGATCTCCAGCGGGAGCTCAGCGACACCGAAAACAAAATCCAGGCCGCGCGCCGGTTTTACAACACGGTGGTGCGCGACCTTAACACCGCGGTGGGGTCGTTCCCCGGCAACCTTATTGCCGACTTCTTCCGCTTCGAGCCGCGTGAGTTTTTTGAGCTTGAGGCAGGCGAACAAACCGCGCGCCAGCCGGTCGCCGTTAAGTTTTAGTCGTAACGGAAGCAAATAAATTTTATAGGGGGTACGGAGGCCGGCGGGCCGAGTCTTCAGACTTTTTCTAGCAAGAAAAAAGTCGTACCCTATAAAATTTGATTTGCTGGAGTCTCTATGGCATCTAACCTCTACACGCATCAAAGCGAAAATGTTGCGAAGACCTGGGTGTTGATGGTGCTCTTTTTTACCGTCGTCATCGGCATCGGGTGGGCGATATCGTGGATATTCGACAACCCGGGGCTCCTCATCATTGCGGCCATTTTTGCGGTAGTGATGAACATCACCTCCTATTGGTTTAGCGACAAAATCGTCGTCAGGATGGCGGGGGCGAAACCCGCGGCGGATAGCGAATACCCCGACCTCCATAACCTGGTAGAGAACTTGGCCATCACCGCGGGCCTGCCCAAGCCAAAAATCTATATCATTAATGATCCGGCGCCCAACGCCTTCGCCACCGGCCGCAATGCCGAGCATGCGGTCGTCGCGGTCACCACGGGGCTCTTGGCCATGATGGAGCGCACCGAGCTCGAGGGTGTTATCGCGCATGAGTTAAGCCACATAGGCAATAAGGACATGCTGGTTTCGACCGTGGCGGTCGTGCTGGTGGGGTTTGTCACTATCGTGTCGGATTTTGCCTTGCGGGGGGTGCTCTTTGGCGGCGGCGACAGGGAAAACCGCAACCACCCCCTCGTCGCCATTATTGCCGTGGCGTTCATCGTCTTGGCGCCCATCGTCGCGTCGCTTTTGCAGCTGGCGGTCTCCCGCAAGCGCGAGTTTTTGGCCGATGCCTCGGGCGCGCTTTTGACGCGCTACCCGGAGGGCCTGGCCAACGCGCTCCGTAAAATAGCTTCCTATGGCGCGCCCCTGCGCCGGGCAAATAACGCGACCGCGCACCTTTATATATCGAACCCGTTCGGCGCCCGCGCGCTCAAGAGCGGTCTGGCCAAGCTGTTTATGACCCACCCGCCGGTCGAGGAGCGTATCCGCGCATTGCTCGGCGCATAAGCCGATTTCTATAGGGCATTCTGCCCGCCCGTTTGACAGTGGGAGAGGAGCGTTCGGGAGTATCTAATCCACAGCAACTTGTGTACTCTGCCGCCGAGGCAGCGGTTTATAGTATAGATACTTATCTATAAATCGTACTATTAGTATCATGCACCCCGCCGCCCCTCATGTGCGCGCTCCGCAGAAAATTACCAAACGAAGCGGTGATGTCGTCGACTTTGACGCTCAAAAAATAAGTGTCGCGCTCGAAAAAGCGTTCGCCGCGCTGGGGCAGCACAAGCCCGACCGCGTCGCGCTCGTGACGCATAGCGTGGTCGACCAACTCATGCTTCTTGTCGACCCCGCGCGCGTACCCACGGTTGAAGAGGTGCAGGATTTAGTCGAGCGCGAGCTTTTAGAGCAGCGGGAGTTTGCCGTGGCGCGTTCCTACATGCTCTACCGCGAACAGCACGCCATTATGCGGCGCATGGCGCTCGAGTCCGGGCCGCTTGCCTTGGTCGAGCGGTACCTCGGCAACAGCGATTGGAAGGTCAAAGAAAACAGCAACATGGCCTTCTCGCTCCAGGGGCTCAACAACTACATCGCCTCCGATATCAGCAAACAATATTGGCTCGAGTACATTTATCCCAAAGAGGTGCGCTCGGCGCATGAGGAAGGAGACTTCCATCTCCACGATCTCAACACGCTTTCGGTCTATTGCGTCGGGTGGGATTTGATGGACCTGCTCCAGCGCGGCTTTGGCGGAGTCTCCGGCAAAGTTTCCAGCGCTCCGGCACGGCACTTCCGCAGCGCGCTCGGGCAGATCGTCAACTTCTTCTACACGCTGCAGGGCGAAGCGGCGGGAGCGCAGGCGTTCTCCAGCATCGACACATTCCTCGCGCCCTTTATCCGGTATGACCATCTGACGTACGAGGAGGTCAAGCAGGCCCTGCAGGAGTTTGTCTTTAACCTCAATGTGCCGACGCGCGTCGGGTTCCAGACGCCGTTTACCAATGTGACGCTCGACGTCATCGTGCCCTCCTCGTTGCGCGGCGTGCCGGTCATACGCGGCGGCGCGATGCAAAAGGAGACGTACGGCGACTTTCAGGAAGAGGTCAACATGTTTAATCGCGCGTTCGTCGAGATACTGCGCGAGGGTGACGCCTCGGGCAGGGTGTTTACGTTCCCGATCCCGACCTACAACATCACGAGCGATTTTGACTGGGACAACCCCGCGCTCGAGCCGCTGTGGGAGGCCGCGGCAAAGTACGGGATCCCGTACTTCTCCAACTTCGTCAATTCGGACATGAACCCCGAGGACGCGCGGAGTATGTGCTGCCGTCTGCGCATCGATAACCGCGACCTGGTAAAGCGCGGCGGCGGGCTCTTTGGCGCGCACCCGCTCACGGGCTCGGTCGGCGTCGTTACCATTAACATGCCGCGCATCGGCCTGCTCTCGAAGACGCCCGAGGAGTTCCTGACCCGCCTCGAGAGGCTTATGGAGGTGGCCAAAACAAGCCTCGAGATCAAGCGCAAAATGCTGGAGCGCTTGACGGGCGAGGGGCTCTACCCCTACACCAAGCACTACCTCTCCGCCATGCGCGAGCAAAACGGCACCTACTGGGGCAACCACTTCTCCACGATTGGGCTCGTGGGGATGAACGAGGCAATGGTGAACTTCCTGGGGAGCTCGATCGCGCAGGATGAGGGCCGGGCATTTGCCGCGCGCGTGCTCGACTTTATGCGGGAAAAACTCTCCGACTTCCAGGAGGAGACGGGCAACCTCTACAATCTCGAGGCGACGCCCGCCGAGAGCACCACCTACCGCCTCGCGCTGCTCGATCAAAAAAAATTCCCGCACGCGCGCTTTGCCAACGGGTACGGGCAAGAGCCTGCGCACCCCTTCTACACCAACTCGACCCATTTGCCGGTTAATTACACCGACGACGTGTTTGAGATACTCGATCTCCAGGACGAGCTCCAGACCAAGTACACGGGCGGCACCGTTATCCACTTCTTTATCGGGGAGAAAGTATCGGACCCGCGGTCGGTGCGGGAGATGGTGCGCATCATCTGCTCCAAATATCGCCTGCCGTACTTCACTATTACACCAACGTTTAGCGTGTGCGCCGAGCATGGGTATCTCCGGGGCGAGCAGTACGCCTGCCCGACCTGCCAGGCGCCGTGCGAGGTGTACTCGCGCATCGTCGGGTACCTGCGCCCCGTCCAGCAATGGAACCAAGGCAAGCTCGCGGAGTTTGGGATACGCGAGACGGTCCCGGCCGCCTCGATCCCGGCGCTCTCGGACGCTCTCGTTGCGGTAGAGACATAAGATGATATGCGCATCGGTGGACTCCAAGCGTCGTCGCTCATAGATTTCCCCGGCACGATAAGCGCGGTTGTCTTTACGGTGGGGTGCAACTTTCGCTGCCCATACTGCCACAACCCCGACTTGGTGTTGGAGACGCCGGAACGCATCATTCCGACAGAGGAAATTCTGGAGTTTTTGCGCGCGCGCCAAGGCGTGTTGCCCGCCGTGACCGTCACCGGGGGCGAGCCTACTATGCACGAGGACTTGTGTGACTTTTTGGCGCAAATCCGCGCGCTCGGGTACCGCATCAAGCTCGACACGAACGGCACCAACCCTGAAATGCTCGAGCGCGCGGTAGAGCGCGGGCTCGTCGACTATGTCGCGATGGATATCAAGGCGCCGCTTGCGCGCTATGCGCGCGTGGTGGGGAGCACGGTCAACACGACGGCCATATCGCGCAGCGTGGCGTTTTTGCTCGAGGGCGGCGTCGAGTACGAGTTCCGCACCACGGTGGTGCGCTCGCAGCTGTCGGCAGAAGACATTATGGAGATAGGCAAAGAGTTGAGCGGCGCCAAGCGCTACTACTTACAGCAATTTGTACCCGCCAAAACCCTGCACCCGACCTTTCGCCGAGCGATGTCGTACTCGACGCAGGAGCTGCGGGAGTTTGCGCACGCATTATCCGCCTCTATCGACCATTGCGATGTCAGAGGCTAACCGCATATATCTCGATTATGCCGCGTCCACCCCGCTTAGCGCGCGGGCGCGGCACGCCATGCAGGCGGCGCGGGGGCGGGGCAACCCCTCCTCGATACACGAAGAGGGGCGGCGCGCCCGCGCCCGCTTCGAGGAGGCCCGGGTGCGCATCGCGCGCGTCATCAATGCCGCGCCCTCAGAGGTTGTTGTGACTGGCTCGGGGAGCGAGTCGGACACTCTGGCGCTTATCGGTGCCGCACGCGCCTACCGTGCGCGCGGCTCGCATATACTAGTCTCCGCCATCGAGCATAAGGCGGTGCTTAAAGCTGCCGAGACGCTCAAGCGGGACGGCTTTTCGGTCGATTATGTACGCCCGGACCGCGAGGGCAGGATTACGCCGGAGAGCATAAAGGCGCTCGTGCGGCCGGACACCACGGTTATCTCGGTCATGTACGCCAACAACGAGGTGGGGACGATAGAACCTATCGCAAAAATCGCCTCGCTCCTGCGGGAGATCCGCGGCAGCGCGCCAACTCCGCTTTTGCATACCGACGCATGCCAGGCGCCGGGGCAGGTGGCGGTCGATGTGCAGGCATTGGGGGTCGATCTTATGAGTATCAACTCGTCGAAGGTGTATGGGCCAAAGGGGGTCGGGGCCTTGTATGTCCGCCGCGGCGTCATGCTCGAGCCTATCGTGGGCGGCGAGCAGGAGCGCGGATTGCGCGGCGGTACCGAGAGCGTCGAGCTTGCGGCGGGCTTTGCCGCGGCGCTTGAAGAAGCCGAGGCGCTGCGCGAGCGCGAGGCGCCTCGGCTTTGCGCGCTGCGCGACTCCTGTATCGAGGCAATTTTGCAGCGCATCCCCGGGAGCCACCTTAACGGACACCGGAGCGAGCGCTTGCCGGGCAACGTGCATGTCTCGTTCGAGGGAGTAGAGGGCGAGTCCATCCTCCTGTTAATGGACGCGGCGGGTATTGCCTGCGCTACCGGCTCGGCGTGCAACTCCTTTGACCTTGCTCCATCGCACGTGCTTGTGGCGCTTGGCGAAGAGGCGGGGCTCTCGCACGGCAGTATCCGGCTGACCTTCGGACGGGAGACGACGCAGCGCCATGTCGAGTATGGGGTCGAACAGCTGGAGAGGATTATCGGCTTTTTGCGGGGCGTTTCGGCGCTCACGCACCCGCTCGCAGTATGAATAACAACGGAGACGTGTGGGAGGGCGCGTGCGCGGTACCGTGGGCGTACACCGACGTGGTCAAGGACCATTTTTTTAAACCACGCAACGTCCTTGGGGACGGCGAGGACTTTGCGCACAGCGGCCAGGGCGTTGTCGGGAGCCCGGCGTGCGGGGATGTGATGCTCGTGCTTATCAAGGTCGACAGCGAAACGGAGCGTATCGTAGAGTGCCGGTGGCGCACGTTCGGGTGCGCGTCGGCTATCGCCTCCACCTCGATGATGTCGGTGATGCTTACCGAAGCGGGGGGCATGACGCTCGCGCGCGCCGCGCGCCTGAAGCCCGAGGAGATCATCGAGCGGCTCGGCGGGCTGCCGGACCGCAAGTATCATTGCTCGGTGCTCGGGCACCATGCGCTGCGCGAAGCGATACAAGACTACCGACGCCATGGATAATCGATACGCGCCGTACATTATTACCAAGCGGCGCGAGGAGACGCCCACGGTGGTCGAGCTGGTACTTGCGCCCAAAGAGGGAGCGCGCCCCGCGTTCGTGCCGGGGCAGTTTATCGACATCCTCCTCCCGAGCCACGGCGCGGACGCAAAGTCTTATACCATAAGCAGCACCCCGCACGAGGAGGGCTTTACGATTGCCGTGCGCCGCGCCGGGACGTTTTCCCAGGCGCTGTGCGACAAAAAGGAGGGAGAAGTACTCTCGGTATCGGAGCCGTACGGTTTTTTTTATCCGGTCGATGCAAAGACCCCGCGTCTTTTTTTGGCGGGAGGCATCGGTATTACGCCGTGCATAAGCATCGCGCGCGCCGGGAGCGCGGCGGGGGAGCGCGCGCCCACGCTGGTGTATTACAGCAACCGCTCGTATGCGGATGTGGCATACCGCGAGGCGCTCGATGCGCTTGCAGGAGGTGGTTTTATAGTCAAGCATTTTATTACCCGCGAGCGCGGTACCGACAGCGGGGTGGTTTATGAGCGCATCGGGCAAGCGCATCTTAAGGAGGCGCTGCGCCGGAGTGCCGATGCGCACGTTTTTATTTGCGGCTCGATAGCGTTTGTGCGGGACATGCGTCTGATGTTGAAGAGCGCGGGCATTGCGGAGGAACAATTATTTACCGAAGCGTTCTTTTAAAAGAGCCGGCATGGTACACTGCCTCAATGGCTAAAAAAGAGCGCACCTACAAGCGCCCGGCATGGGTCAAGGCCTCGGTGATGGGCGAGGAAGAGCTATGCCCCGACTGCTTTAAGGTGGTCGGCACCAAGAGCCGCTACACGCTGGTGTGCATACTCGGCAAGCAAAAAGAGGGGGTAACGGTAGGCGAGCTTACCAAGCGCCTCAATCTCCGGCAGCCGACCGTGACGCACCATCTTAATGTGTTGCGCTCGGTCGATGCGGTACAAAGCCAGACGCAGGGCCGCCAGCGCATCTACAAGCTCAACCGCGGCGCGCACTGCTTCGAGGAGTGCAAAATCCCGTACTAACCCTTTTTTCGATGTAGTATCATTGACCCTATGCCACTTACTATGGATGGGGGCGGGACGAACTTGTTTAGTATCCTTATCAATATTGCGTTTGGGTTTGTCGGGGGGTTGATGATTTTTTTGGGTGCGGCAGAGGTGTTGGCGTACGGGTCGCAGTTGGCCGGCGACCTTATAAAACTAAGTGGCTACGGCCAGCAAATAGCCTCGTTTGGGTTTGCCACCACGGCGGCGCCCTATATCGTGCTGGCACCCATCGCGGGGATAGTAATAAAGCAGCTCACCGCGGTGCGCACCATAAAAGGGTTTCTTATTTTTGCGGCAACTATTCTTGTAGGTGTTGTGGTAGCGTACTTTGCCCAGGGCTCTGTTGCGGGCCTGATGTAGGAGCCAATTTGTGTTATATTCTTTTTGCATTGCCGCCGCCCATGGCGGGGCTATTTTGCTCAAAAAAGGCTTTAAGTTCAGTAAAAGGTCTCAAGTGAAAAGAAGTTTTTTCATAATCTTCATCACTTAATTGTGCGCGAGTTAATGAGTATCCTTTTGGAATGAAAAATTTATCCCACGCGAACCCTTTTTCGCCAACGGGTTTTTCGGCGATTTCTCCATCCAACTTGCCTTCAAAAAATTTTACTTCTTTACCATCGTAGTATCCAAACGTGGCACGAGCAGTCGCTTTACGCGTTTTGCCGTTAAGCAGAGTGCAAATATCCTCAAATTGCATCTCCTCAACGAAGAATCGAATAAATGGTCCGGGCAATCGTCCCATAGCCGCAAATTCCAAAGAGCCGTCCTCAACTAGTACGGCCCCCCCGATGATGTTATAGGCTTGCAGAACTTTGTGTTTAACTATCGTACGTGGGTCAAGCGACTGAATTTCATCGAGATCGATTTTTTGATGCTTAAGCGGAAAGCCCAAATACTTGGAGAAGTATTTTACCTTGTCTTGATTTCCCGTAACGAGTGTTATGTCCATGCGTTGAAACATAGCATGAAGCTTTACAATTTGCTAAGCTAGTTGTATTGGAGGCGTCGCATAGCGGTCTAGTGCACCGCCTTGGAAAGGCGGCATGGAGCAATCCATCGTGAGTTCGAATCTCACCGCCTCCGCCAGTAGTTTTGGAAAGTGGTAGCAAAAATTCCCTTATTTTGCGCTACATTTCAAAACCGAAAAATGTTAAAATGGCTTAACCTAAAAGGGATTCGAACTTATATGATACTTTCAGGCGACTCAATAAAAAATGCCATTAAAAAAGGTGATCTCGTCATCACTCCTTTTGATGCAAAAAATTTGAAAGGAGCTAGTTATACATTCACTCTTAGTTCGAAGTTGTTAATTCCCAAAGATGCACCCTTGCTTAAGGTCGATGACACGCAAGATCATGAAGAAATTGGTATTGGATTCGAAGGGTTCGTTTTAAATCCTGGAGAATTTATACTTGGCTATACAGCAGAACACCTTTCTCTTAAGAATAACTTCGCCTGCCTCTTAAGTACCCGAGGCTCTTGCACTCAAGTAGGCTTAAGTGTTCTATTAGGATCAGATTTTGCAGAACCTGATACAAATAACCCCCAAATGTTGGAGATTTATAATGTGAGTAAGTCGCCTATAAAGCTGGAAAAGGGTATGAAAATAGTGAAAGGAATATTTTTTCAAGTGGAAAAATAGTATTTATGGCAAATCCAAAGACAACCAAAAAATGTACAAACATCTCACCAGAGCGTCTGGCGGAACTTCAGCGTGCTACTCTCATCGCCCTTAGCGGGCAGTAAGGCTTTGTAACGCTTTAAAGGAGGGAGTGTATACTTACCGGTATGCCAGAGCAATTAAATAAGATGGAGGCGATGCTTGCCGAGCTTAGCGGCAAGGTCGACGCGCTCTACGAGAGCAGCGAGAAGATGCGCAAATATTTTTTGTGGACTCTTGTCGTCACGCTTGCGGTCATCATCCTCCCGCTCTTTATCCTCCCCATGCTTTTGCCCGCTTTTTTAAGCTCGGTGGCCTTGCCGGCCGGGCTTTAGCCAACCGTGGGGCTGGGAGCAAAAATTGCTATTGCCGTAGCTGCCGCATTTGCGGCGGTTTTAGCATATTATCTTTTTATGCCGGCCTTTGCCCCCAAAAACCCGACCAGAGTATCGGTTGGCGATGCCGTGGTTGCGGTAGAGGTGGCGAACACCCCGCAATCTCGCGCGCAAGGGCTCTCCGGCCGCGCGTCGCTCCAAGAGGGGACAGGGCTCCTGTTCGATTTTTTTGCCGCGGGCGAGTACGGCATCTGGATGAAAAATATGCGCTTTAGCATCGATATTGTCTGGGCTAACGACACGGTGGTAACGGTGGCGCACGGCATCTCGCCAAGTACCTACCCGCAGAGTTTTCATCCGCGCGCGCCGGCGCGCTATGTGCTCGAGCTCCCCGCAGGCTATGCGGCAGCCCACGGCATTGCTGAGGGGGGAGTGTTTAGCGTCGAGTAGGAGAAACCCCCGCGGTAGCGGGGGTTTCTCATCTAGCGCGCGCGTCTGTAAGCCGAATTCTGTCTCCGCCAGCTAGCGGAAGTAGCAATTTATCTGGGCCTCGCCTCGCGGCGAGGCTCGAGCGGCACTTCCGCCCTGGGCGGACACGGCCTTGCACTCGGGTAAGGATTTAGCCGTTTCACTCCCTCGATTTCTCTCGGGACTCGTCTCTGTTCGCACCTCTTATGACCGCCAGGATCATACGACAGGGGTTACCTGCTACCTTTTCGGCCTTGCGGCCGATGAGTGTTCGGACTTTCCTCTCCGACTGTAACGTCGGAGCTGCTACTCAACGCGCTGGCACTATTATACCACATATCCACACCCATTAACAACACTCGGCAAAGTCGGGATATAGTTAGAGCAGGTCCTTTTTAGTCATTTATAAGCGCGGGGGCATAGTGCCCTCGTTACTAGTTATTGTAACTATGCATCTGCCTCTTAATACGTGGTCGCGCATAAGCTACCTCGCGGGTATAGTACTCGCCCTGGTTCTTATTGTCCCGACCGCCTGGTTCCCCCTGCAGCTCGGCAAGGTAACTGCCTTTGCCGTAGCTTTAGCCGTCTCGGCGCTCCTCTTGGTGTGGGGCGGCGGCGTGCGCTCCTTAGTACGGGCACACGGTTTTTATGCTGCCATCGCGGTAGCATTATTGCCGCTCGCCTATGTGCTTTCGTCGGTGTTTTCAGTCGATCGCGGCCTTTCCCTCCTTGGCTATGCGCTCGACGCCGATACGATTCTCTTTACCGCGCTCCTCTTCATCACGTTTATCCTCGCGTTTGCGCACTTTAGGACTCTGCGCACGTCGCGGCTGTTGCTGGTGACCCTTGCTGGGTCGCTTGCGGTCGCTGCGCTGTTCCAGTACTTCAGTATTCTCTTCGGGACGCCCCTCCCCGGGGTAGAGGATCGCTCGGTAAACCTTGTCGGCAAATGGAACGACCTCGGCCTTCTCTTGGGAGTGCTGGGCCTCCTCGTGCTCTCGCATCTCGAGCTTGGGCAGGTGTCCGGCCGCATCCGCGCGGGCGGTATTGTCGCGCTGCTCCTCCTGTGCGCGCTTCTTGCGTTCATCAACTTTACGCTCATCTGGATATTTATCTTGGCTGGCGCCATCATCATCGGCCTGGTTGCGTACCTTTCGATGCGCGCCGGCGAGAAAATGCCCACGCTTTCCATCGCGGTGAGCATCATTGCGGTGGTTTGCCTTATCTTCGGTGCGACGTTCAGCAGCGCGCTTACATCTATCTTCCCGGTCTCTTCGCTGGAGGTGCGCCCAGCTGCATCGACCACCTTCGATATCATTTCCCGCTCGTACGACGGGTCGCTCGCCCGCCTTGCGGTGGGCATGGGGCCCGACACCTTCGCGCGACAGTGGATGCTCTATAAGCCCGCCGAGGTCAACCAATCGCAGTTCTGGAACCTCGACTTTAACGTCGGCTTCTCCACGCTCGCCACGGCGCTCCTAAGTGTCGGGGTGCTGGGCGTCATCGCGTGGCTTATCCCGCTCTTCCTGGTGCTTGCGGGCGTGGTGCGTGCGGAGCGCAACTCGGTGTTACGCGGCGAAGACCGCGGCGTGGCCGTCTCGATCGCGCTCGCGGCGCTCTTCGCCTACGCTACGCTCGCGTTCTATGTCCCGTCGCAAAACCTTGCGCTTCTGGCCTTTGCGCTCTCGGGTGCGGCGTTCGGCTTTTTGTGGAGACAGGGGAGGCAGTCAAACGAGGACGCACCTATGCGCCGTCTTGACCAGTTGATGATGCTCGTCGTGGTCGCTGTTGTGGTTGCGCTCGGCTCCCTTGTGGCGATATCGAGCGCTCGGCGCCTGACCTCGGTCATTTATGTGGGGATAGGCCAGAGCGCGCTTGCGGCAGGCAACG
>CAYIWV010000006.1:11474-21492 GCA_964367315.1 uncultured Candidatus Saccharibacteria bacterium
TCCGGGGCGCTTAGCGCCGCATCGACCGCCGCTCGCATTGAGGAGACCTCCTTGGCGATGCGGCTTATGGTCGACGCCGGAGTGCAAAAGCTCTCGCAGCTTGCACAGGCAACAAACTCGACCCCGGCGCTCCAGGCCGAATTTACCGCCCTGGTACAAGACACGCTCGCGCGCGGTACGCGCGCGGTGCAATTGGCGCCCGATGATTATCGAGGCTACCTTGCGCTCGGTGCCGTCTACGATTTGCTGGCTACGCTGCGCGTCGAGGGCGCGTACCAGAGCGCACGTGCCACCTATGACGCCGCCGCGGAGCGCAACCCGACGAGCCCCGTGATACCGCTCCTTACGGCGCGGCTCGAAGCGACGCAGGGCAAGCTCGCAGAGACCCAAAAGAGCGTAGAGAGGGCGTTGACGCTCAAGCCAAACTACACCGATGCCATGCTCTTTGTGGTCCAGCTCGCGGTCGCGCAAAACGACCTCCCGACGGCAATCCGCGCCGCCGAAGCCGCCGCCCAAACGGCGCCGGGGGTTGCCTCTATATGGTTCCAGTTGGGGCTCCTCTACTACGCGGGCAATGACATGGGGCGCGCTATCCCCGCGCTCGAGAGAGCCTTGGTCTTGGTACCCGACTATGCCAATGCCAAATACTTCCTCGGGGCGGCCTACTATGCGCAAGGCAGGAAGCAGGAGGGCATTGCGCTCTTCGAGGATTTGCAGCGCACCAACCCGGATGCGGCCGAAGTCGTTGCGATACTCGAAAACATGCGCGCGGGCAGAGGCGCGTTCAGCGGAGTGCAAAATAATCCTCCCCAACAGGCTCCTGTCGCGGAGTAACGGGCATCTTCTTATGTTTCGGAGTGGAGCTTTGCTCCGCTTCGGGGTAAAATACGCCGATGGTACGAGCACTGCTCAGCGTCGTCGGCACCGAGGTACGCGGCCTACACCAGGCCGCGTACCTTTTGGCATTCTTTGCGCTGCTCTCGCAGATATTGGCGCTTTTGCGCGACAGACTTTTAGCAGGCACCTTCGGCGCGGGGGAGACGTTGGACCTTTACTATGCGGCGTTTCGTCTGCCGGACCTTTTGTTTGCGACAGTGGCATCGCTGCTCTCTCTTTATGCGCTCTTGCCGATTATTGCGCGGCTCGCCCCCGAAGACATGCACGCCTTCCTCGAGCGCTCGCTCCTGGTGTTTTTTGCGGCAATGGGCATTATTGCGGCGGCTGCCTTTGCGGCGGCCCCGTATATCCTGTCGTTTATTCTCCCGGGGCTTGCGGGAGATGGATTGACCGAGCTCACCCGGATACTCCTGCTGCAGCCGATACTGCTTGGCGCGAGCAATATTGTCGCGGCACTGACTCAGCTCAAGCAGCGCTTTCTTCTTTACTCGCTCTCGCCGCTCCTCTACAATCTCGGGATTATCCTCGGTATCGTCGTGCTCTACCCCTATGTGGGGCTCCGTGGCCTTGCCTGGGGCGTGGTCGTGGGGGCGGCGTTCCATCTGCTCATCCAGCTGCCGTTTTGGGGCGGCGGCGGCCGCTCGCGCATGTCATGGCGCGACACTATTGCGGGGCTTGGCGAGGTGCTTAAACTTAGCGTGCCGCGCACGCTTGCGCTTGCCGCAGGACAGATATCGCTGCTTATTTTGGTGGCGCTGGCGTCGTTGATGGAAAAGGGCTCTATCGCGGTTTTTATGTTCGCCTTTAACCTGCAGGCGGTGCCGCTCGCGATAATCGGCGTATCCTACTCGGTCGCGGCGTTCCCCACACTTTCCCGCCTGCATGCGGCGGGGGAGTGGCATGAGTTTGCCCGGCATATCGAGACGGCGCTGCGGCACGTCCTGTTTTGGTCGGTGCCGGTCATCGTGTTCGTAATTGTGCTGCGCGCACAGCTTGTGCGCGCCATTTTGGGGACAGGCATGTTCGAGTGGCCGGAGACTCGGCTCGTTGCGGCGGCGCTCGCACTCTTTATCGTCTCGCTCGCGGCGCAGTCGATCACTTTGCTGGTCTCCCGCGGCTATTATGCCGCAGGAGACACCGCAAAGCCGCTTATATTCGGGGCGCTTTCGGTTGTGGTGGCGGTCGGCTCGGGGCTCATGCTTATGCGGCTCTTTGCCGAGTGGGATTTGTGGCGCCTGTTTTTGGAGGAGATGCTGCGCGTCGACGGCATCGCCGGTACGCCGATATTAATGCTCGCGCTCGCGTATTGCCTGGGCGCCTTGGCACAGGCGTTTGCGGGGCTCTACTTCTTTACCCGGGATTTCGGCATCGCCCGCCGGCCGCTCTTCGGGCTCTTTTTCGAGAGCTTCTCCGCGGGGGTTATCGGCGGCGCGGCGGCCTACGCGGTCCTTGCCGCGACCGGCGGCGCGATAAATATCGACACCGTGGCAGGCATTGTGCTCCAAGGCCTTGCCGCGGGCCTCGTGGGCGGCATGGTGACCATTGCCACACTGGGCCTGCTTAAAAACAAAGAGCTCTTCGAAGCGTATGCGGCAATCCATCGCCGCGTCGCCCCGCCCGCGGTCGTCATCGAACCCACCGACGTCTCATGATCGCAATTCCACATGACAATGTTTGGGGCATAGCCTTGGGCGATGTGCGTGTAGCGGCATTGCAAAAATTGTTAAACCTACTTCCTGAAGGCATAGAGAACCACTCCGAAAGAAAAATTATTGAAGCATCAATTACCGCCCTATCTCATCTTGGACTGGGAGCAGACGAAGAGGCCGCAATAAAAACAGCAATGCTCGACCAAAATAGGGTAGTACTCGACGGATCGTTGCCGTTTATTAAAGAAGAAATAGACAAGTTAAATGCGCTGCGGGTGGCAGTCATTAGTCTTGGGTGCGGAGATATAAGCCTTTTTGAGCGGTCGATTGCACAGTATTGTGCGCAACACATTCCGAATATCGCAATAGAATGGCTTGGAGTCGATATAGGGGATTTTCGAGCCCCGGAGTCATTCTTTAACGAACACCTATTTAAAGTAATATCTTTAGAAGCTCCACTTGTCTATCGAACACTGATAACCAAAAATATCCCTACACTCCTTGTTGGGCGTTATTCTTTTCATCATCTTGGTGTCAGTTTCGATCAATTTATGGAGCGCTGTAAAGGCCTTGCAAGAGTAATTGTTGTGGAAGAGCCGACTACTGACGAAAAATGGGTACAAGGGGAGTATCGGGTTATGCGTATCGCCTTTGATGTGTTGGGTAATTATATTTTTTCAAAAAAATGGGCAGCGGAGTTTATGCAGGATCCGAATAAATTTAAAATTAAGTACCTTACGCTTGATGAACTGCCGGATCGGAGTAATGTCATTACCTTTAAATCGATGATGCCCGAGACTGCCACAATATCCTTCGAACCCACCGACGTCTCTTAGTTTATCAAAAGGAAAACCCGCACCGCCATTGCTGGCGTGCGGGAGTTCCTCATTCTTGAAATAGGTCAGAACGACGTCGGAGCTCCCAGAAATCGGGGGCCACGACTGCCGCCTTCAGATGGCGACTGTCGCTTGATCTCGTTACCGTTGCGGTGTTTGAGAAGCCGCTCCGCGAGATTATTGAGCTCGGGCAAGTCGCTCGCATAGGACATGGTGTAGAAGTCCAGAGGGTACTTCCAGTTCTTGACCATGACGGACAAGGACCGGAACCTCCAGACGTACACCGACGTCTCTCCGCTCACGAAGTCGATGGTCGCGTGAACGACTGGGAGCACCGACGGGTCGTACATCCCGCGCCTAGGCTCTTCGCTCAGCGTCGCGGGACGTGCCTGGATATGGATTTGGCGATAGTCATCGTTGCTTCCTTCCAGTTGTGGCATATCGGTCCACACCTTGATGCCGACCAGATAGACCGGCTCCTTGGCTTGAAACGATAACCATGCTTGCAGGATAGCCAGCGCGACACTGTCGGTGAGGGCGAGTTCAGCCTTCGGCTTTCTGCTCATGCCCAACACGCTCTTGATCGCTTGCAACATGGTAGTAACCCCTATCGGGTTTACTGCGGACTATTCCGCGCGTATCTGCCCTAGCGGCAGCGGTCTGCTCACAAAAATTGCGAGCACACCGCTACCGCTACGTAAGAATGAGGATGTAAAAGAACTTACATAAGTATGCACCAAAACAACACAAAAGTCAATATGTCAAGAAATGGCTTCAAATAAGCCTAAAAACGTGTTAAATTGCTTGCGTGCAGTCAATCCGCAACTTCTCCATCATCGCGCATATCGACCACGGCAAGTCTACGCTTGCCGACCGTTTTCTTGAGGTAACAGGCACCATCGAGGCGCGCAAAATGCGCGACCAGGTGCTGGACAGTATGGAGCTCGAGCGCGAGCGCGGCATTACCATAAAAATGCAGCCGGTGCGCATGATGTACGAGGGCCACGAGCTTAACCTCATCGACACGCCGGGGCATATCGATTTTAGCTACGAGGTGTCGCGCGCGCTGACCGCCGTCGAGGGCACGCTGCTTTTGGTCGACGCGACCCAGGGCGTACAGGCACAAACCCTAACTACTCTGCGCAGCGCGCGCGACTTGGGGCTCGTCATCATCCCCGTCATATCCAAGATTGACTCGCCGCTCGCCGATGTACCGGCCGTGCGCGAACAGGTGGCAAAACTACTCGATATCGATGAGTCCGAAATTTTAGGCTGCTCGGGCCGCACGGGCGCGGGAGTCAAAGAGGTGCTGAACGCAATCATCGAGCGCGTTCCGCCGCCCCAAGACCCGCGCGAAAAAGACCCGCAGGCGCTTATATTCGACTTTCAATACTCCGACCACCAGGGCGTCATCGTGTATCTGCGGCTCGTGGAGGGCATTATCAAAAAGTGGCAAGGGCTCGAGTTCTCCGCCTCGGGCCGGTCGTTTAACGCGCTCGAGGTCGGCGTGTTTGCCCCGGCGCCCACCGCGACCGGCGAGCTTCATGCCGGCTCTATCGGCTATGTCGTAACCGGCATCAAAGAGCCGGGCTTTGCCCGCGTTGGCGACACGATCCGCGCCAAAGGCTCCAAGACCTCGCCCCTGCCGGGCTATGCCGAGCCAAAGCCCGTGGTGTGGGCCAGCATCTACCCGGAGAGCCAGGACGACTTTACCGCCTTGCGTCAGGCACTTTCTAAACTGCGGTTAAGCGACTCGTCGCTGTCATTCGAAGAAGAGAGCTCGGGCATATTAGGCAGAGGCTTTCGGTGCGGGCTTTTGGGCATGCTCCACTTGGAGATTGTGACCGAGCGCCTGCGGCGCGAATTTAAATTGGCGCTCGTCATTACGTCGCCGACCATAGAGTACGAGGTGACGCTCAAGAGCGGCAAGACTATGACGGTCTACTCGCCGTCGATGTTCCCCGAGCATGGAGACATCGCGAGCGTGCGCGAGCCCTATGTCGATGCCGAAATTATGGTCCCGGCGCAGTACTTGGGCGCGGTGACCTCGCTTTTGTACGAGCACGAGGCAACCATAGACTCGACAGACATATTTTCCGAAGGCCGGATGTTTATCAAGGTGTCTATGCCGTTGCGCGAGCTTATGCGCAACTTCTTCGACAAGGTAAAGAGCGTTTCCCAAGGCTATGCGTCCGTGTCGTACGAGATGCGCGAGCTGCGGCTGGCCGAGGTCGCGCGGCTCGATATTGTGGTCGCAGACGAAGTCGTCCCCGCGTTTACCCGCATTGTGGCGGCGCACCGGGCGTATGAGGAGGCGGTCGCTGCGGTAGAGAAGCTGCATGCCATCTTGCCGCGCCAAATGTTTACCACCAAGATACAGGGGCAAGCGCTGGGACGTATACTGTCGTCCAAAACGCTCTCTGCGCTTGCCAAAGACGTGACCCAGCACATGTACGGCGGCGACATTACCCGCAAGATGAAATTGCGCGAAAAGCAAAAGAAAGGCAAAAAGAAGATGCTTAACCGCGGCAGGGTCAATATCCCGGAAGAGGTTTTCCTGAAAATGGTCAAATCGGAATGATTTGACCCATGGCGGGAAGCACGGCGAGCAGCCTAAAAGGTGAGGGTAAAGGTAGACACGACCATCGAGATGATGACGACGACGCCGACGACAATGGCGATGGTACGGATGAAGCGGTCTCTGTTTTTGCCGAACATCGCGCTACAATAGCATTTTACCCCGCCGCAGGCAACGTATACTAACAAAATGCAGGACCTCCATCAGCGACGCGGATACCGGTACCGGCTTATGCGGGCCCTGGTCGGTACTGGGGGGATCGTGCTACTCGCCCTCATCGCTCTTGTGATGGCTCGGGGCGCCTGGCACATGTACGGCAAGTTCTCCCAAGCGGCGGCGGCGCGCGAGGCGGGCGAAGCGAGGCTCGCAGACCTGACCGAGGAACAGGACCGCGTAAGGGGGGTGGTTAATGAGCTGGGGACCAGCCGCGGCGTAGAGGCCGAGGTCCGCGAGCGCTACGGGCTGGCTCGCCCCGGTGAGGGCGAGATCGTGGTGGTACGGCAAAACGGAGAGGATACGGGAGCGGCGGGGGAACTCGGCTTTTGGGAGCGGCTGTGGAGCGCCTTCTTTGTGTGGTAAGCACCCGTGGTGGTGCGAGTGGGGGGAATCGAACCCCCGCCCGATGCTTGGGAAGCACCAGTTCTGCCACTAAACTACACTCGCTTTTTGTGTGTATATCATCGTCGATGATATACTAATTTTATGAAAAATGTAACCATATATACCACACCGACGTGCCACTTTTGCCAGATGGCAAAAGAATTTTTTGCAGCAAAAAATGTGGCATATACCAACTATGATGTTACTAAAGACGCGGCCAAGCGCGAGGAGATGATCCAGATGACAGGCCAGCTCGGCGTCCCGGTCATCGTCATCGGCGAGGATATTATGGTCGGCTTTGACCGCGCCAAAATCGCCGACAAACTCGGCATCGAGGCATAATTATTTATCAAGGGCTCGTGATGGTATAGTTGCTATGCCACATGAGTCGATTGCTTTCGGGCACCAAGACAAAAGGGTGGTTACCACCGAGCCGCCGGGCATCGTTGCAAAATGCCCGCTCGCATCCAGTCGTGAGTTGGCGGAGTTTTTGGGGGATTTTTGAGGCCTCACTGAAAAATCCTTCCCAGGGTACCTATGTCACCTGGGCAAAACGGGCATAAAAAAGCGACTTGGAACCGCAGAAGACTCCACCTCCGTTTTCGTTGGAGGTTAAAAAAACGAAAGGTATGCGGACTACCCACCCGCCGGGAGATGCAAAGAAGCCTCCGACAATGGCTCAAAGCTGGGTTTGCGGAATAAACCTCAAAAGCCGCCGGTTGGACTTCCGTAAAGTTCCGAGGGATCGACGTTACCTCGTTAAAAGCCGTCTTGATAAAGGAGTAGGGTCCGGACGATCCTTAGAAAATTCCCCGGACTGTGTGGGACCGACCGACCACAAGACGCAAGTAAGTCGGAGCTAATCCGTAGCTTTATACGGCAACCACGAGGCTGCTAGCACCTCCAACTACCCGGCCAATCTCCGGGTATTCTTTTTTGGCTTTATATCAAGGACTACCCTTGATAATTTTACGGTCGCATGAGTGGGCCGTTGTCTGGTGCCCCTGCCAGGAATCGAACCCAAATCTTTCCCTTAGGACGGGATTGCTCTATCCGTTGAGCTACAGGGGCTTAAACGTAGCCACTCTAGCATAAAAATGCTTGGTATAATCGTGTTATGGAACAGATATATGACCCCGACTCGGAGGAGTTGAAAGAGCTGGTAAAGCGCCAGGGCGCGCAAATTACCGAGATGCAAAAGACACTGCGGAGCATGCACAATGCCCAGCGCCGGCATTTGATTTATAAAATTGCCTGGTGGCTTTTAGTGACTGGCGTCGCCGCGTGGACCTACTACACATACCTGTGGCCGATGCTGCAGCCGATTATCGGCATGTATGGCGATGTGCAAGGCTACCAGACGCAAATGGCCGAGTTTTTTCGCAACTTCCGCCCGCAGCAGTAATTTGGTAGAATCCCAGTATTGCTTGGGTAGCTCAGTTGGTAGAGCATCTCCCTGAAGAGGAGGGGGTCGCCGGTTCGAGCCCGGCCCCAAGCACCAGTACTACGCAAAAAGCCTTCGCTCTGGAGAGATACACAAAACTCCGCCGCGAAGGCTTTTTGTTGCGTTTATTTAGTTTGCTTTGACTTTGAGTTTGGCTTGGCGGCCTTTGTCGAGCTTGGGGAGCTTAATTATCAAAAGCCCGTGCTTTTCCGACGCCTCGGCGCCCTCGATGTCTATCTCTTGCGGCAAGACCACCGTGCGGGTAAAGGAGCCCCAGTACAGCTCTTGGAAGAAAAAATCCCCAGCGGTGCCTTCGGTGGTACGCTCGCGCTTGCCGCGCACCGTGACCATGTCGCGGGTTATGGAGACATCGAGGTCCTCGGGCCGCACACCGGCTATCATCGCCTTGATGATGATGTGCGTCGGGGTCTGGTAGACATCGACCGCAAGCTCGCCTGCGGACTCCTCCTCGACCGGCTCGGGGGCGGGCTCCTCGTTGCGCACCTTAAGGCGCGAGGTGCGGGTCGGGGTGGCTACGGGGCCGTAGGAGGCCCCGCCTTGCTCGAGCTCGTCAAAGGTATACTCCGCATCCTCGGAGCTGCCGGTAATCCATTCAAATAATGATCGCTTGTTTTTTGCCATGGATAGTGTCTAGCAGTAGTTGGCGGGCCTCTTTACTCGCTCGAGCGCAAATAAGACGCTTACGATGCCGGCCCAAATGATAAGGAATACCCAAAAAGTCGAGCCTCCTCCTGCTCCAAGTATAAAAAAATTAAAGAGCGTATGCAACACGATCGCAAGGATAAGTCCGATGAGCACGGCAGCGCGGCGCATTGCCGCGGGCCGGTAGTATGCAAGCGCCAGCGAGACTCCCACCGTGGCGCTCGCGAGCGTATGCAGCAGGGTCGCGCCGATAAAACGCAAGTCGCCGGTAATAATACTGCGCAGCACGTCACCCTCCATAATCGGCGTCATCAAAAACAGCGCGTTCTCCATCGCCGAGAAGCCGAGCGCGACCGTTACCGTGTAGATGACCGCATCGAGCGGCTCGTCGTAAAAAGCCCACCACAGAGCGGCGACGCATACCGCGAGGAGTTTGAGTATCTCCTCAGTAGCGGCCCACCCAAACAGGAGCGTTGAGCCGCTCAAGTGGGGGATCATCGCGCGCTCGATAATGAGCGCCGGCAAAACCGCCGCCATGCCGGCAAGGAAGCTGAGGAAAATATAGCGCTTAGGCTCGGGCTTGCAGCGGTCCTCAAGCAGCCAGAAGGCGAGCCACACCAGGGCCGGCACCACGCCGCCCAGGATGGCAATAAAAAGAGCCGGGGCCATACCTCGCTAGTATAACAAGCCTTTACTTGCTAACCGGCCAATTCTCCACCATGAGGAGCCCTTGTGCGCCCGGCATGCTCTGCCAGATCTCTTCGGTCACGAACGGCATGAACGGATGCAGGAGCTTGAGCGAGTTTTCCAAAATATAATAAAGTGTCGCGCCGTACTCGGGCTTGCCCTTGCTCTCTTCGAGAATCTGCGAGGCAAAGCGGTCCCAGACATAATGATACAGTTTTTCTGCAGCCATATAGATCCGGTACTCTTCCATATCCTTCGTCACGTCGCGAGCAAGCGCGTCAAACTCGTCTTTAAGCTCTGGTTTTATTTTGCCCATGCGCTCTTGCGAGAGCACAAAGCGCGTAATATTCCAGATCTTATTAGCGAACTTTTTATAAGCACCTATTTTTTGGGGATCAAGATTAAGGTCGGTACCCGGCGTATTGCCGACCACAAGCCCCATACGCAGGGCGTCGGTGCCGTACTCGCTGGATACAGCCAGGGGCGAAATAACGTTGCCTTTGCTCTTGCTCATTTTTTGCCCTTTGGCGTCGCGCACCAGCCCGTGCATGTAGACATATTTAAACGGCACATCCCCCGTGCGATAGAGCCCCAACATAATCATGCGGGCAACCCAAAAGAAAATAAGGTCCGACCCTGTTTCCATGACGTCGGTAGGGTAGTA
>CAYIWV010000007.1:0-19987 GCA_964367315.1 uncultured Candidatus Saccharibacteria bacterium
TAACGGTGGCTACTCCTATAACGATTTTTTTCATAAAAATTATTCGCCTTGGAGCAAAGCGCCAAGCTCTGCCGCGGCATCAAACACCGCCTGCGACGGGTCGCTGCGCCCGCTTAAGACCGATTCTATCATGTCCTTAAAGATGGTATCGGTCGAGGCGGGCTTTGGGTCGAGCCAGCCGCGCGCGATGAGCGCCGAGCGGGCGAAGACGCCCGCCTCGCCGCTTGTCGAGGTGTCGAGCACCACATCGCGGCGCACCGGCGGCAGGGACGAGAGCCCGGCGAGGAGCGAGATAGCATCGCGGCTGCTCAGCGCCTTGGCGGCGACTGCGGCGCCCTCGGGGTTCTTTGCGCCGCGAGAGACGGCAATGCCCGTAAGGCGCCCGTAGGTCGCCGCAGAGCCCGCTTTGAGCTGCGGCATCATCGCGACGTCGAACCGCAGGTTTGGGTTGCGCGCGCGCAAGAGCGGGAGGTCGCTCGCAAACCCGAAGTAAAGTCCGACATCGCCGGAGAGGAACGCGTTGGTCGAGTTTGGCATGGAGGCATTCCAGCTGTAGGTGGTCTTTTGCGGGTTGGCGAACTCGGTGTAAAAACGCAGGGCGCTGGCCGCGGGGCTCTCGGCGCCGCCCGAGGCGCCGAGCACCGAGAGAAGCCTGCCGTCCTCTTGCCGCACCACAAACTGCTCGCCTGCCTGGAGCATGAGCGTCGCAAGCAGAGGCTTGGCATAGGCAACGTTGCGCCACGTACCCATTGCCACCGCCGAGCGGCGCACGGTCTGCCCCGCATCGTGCGAAGTAATCTTCGGCGCAACGGCAAGCAGGTCGCTCCAGTATTGCGGGGGGCTGGCAACGGCCGCGGCGGCAAGTATGTCGCGATTAAAGTACATCACCAGCGGGTCTACCATAATAGGGAACGCCCGAACCCCCCCTGCGGTCAAAAAGAGGCTGGCCTCATCGATAAAGGAGGAAGTGAACGCGCCTTGCGAGTAGGAGCTGTACGGCACGGTCAGTATCTTGTCGGCAAAGGATATGACCTGCTCGTCGGTCACCATGAAAAGGTCCGGCCCCCGCCCCGCCGCCATGGCATTAACGAGCGTCGTCTCGTACGAGGCTTGGGGGATTTCGGTGTAGCGCACCTGGTCGAGCGAGTCGTTGCCGCTTTGGTGCAGCGCGGAGAGCCATTTGTCGAACGTCTCGCGCGAGGCCGGGCCCCACACCTCGACCATGCCTGCGGCACCGGGCCCGCCGCCGCTGCTAAAAAGCGCGAACGCCGCCACGCAGCCAAGCAAAAACAGGATGAATATCCCGCTCACGACAAGCTGGAAATTGGAGCCGTTCATCCCGTTAGAAATCCGACCTTGCTAAGTCGGCAAAAATTAGCAAATAATTTTTTATCTCTAACGGGATTCATTTCTTCCTTAGTATAACGCCCCAGTGATACCCTCCTGCGGCCGCTCTCCCCACTGCAGCAAAGCCTGCCTGCTCAAAAATTTCCTTGGCGGCGCTTTCGGTAACGACATGGTCGGGGTGCGGGCCTAAGCCCCCGTGCGATTCGCTCCAGTCGACCACGAGCAGCGCGCCGCCGCGCTTAAGCACGCGGTTGGCCTCCTGCGCAACCGCCTCCTTGCGGCGCGCGGTAAAGAGCGCGTTGACGACGAGCGCCGCATCGAACGCGGCGTCGGGCAGTTGCGAGCCGCCGTGCCGCTCGATATCGCCGCGCACAACCTCGATGTTGCGCAGGCCTTCGGTAAGCGCAAGATTTTTAAGCCGGGCGAGGAGCTCGGGGTTAGGGTCGACCGCCCAGACTTCGCCGGGCGCGACCAAGCGCGCCGCCGCGCGCGCAAAAAAGCCCGCCCCCGCCGCAAGGTCGGCCACGCGCAACCCCGCGTGGAGCTCAAGCGACTCCAGTGCCGTCGTTGGATTAAGAAAAGAACTCTCCATCGCGCATTAAGTATAGCAACCGAATCGGTGCGCAGCGGCGCCTACCATGGTTCGTACGGCGGCGGAGGCGGCACGACCCCGGTCGGGCATGCGTGGTCGGGACACGCCGGCGGGTTAGAGGTGCTAAACCGGCCGAACGGGTTTTCGTGCCCGGGTACCACCCAGGCATGGAGCATCCACATATCGCCGCCGGGGAGCCAATCCCCCTCGCACGCCCCGGGCGACACGTTGTCGGCAACGCCTTGGCCGTTGGCGACGCAGATGCCGCCGTGCTGATGCCACTGGTCGTTTGGCCCGGCAAACCCCGCCGGTGCCTCGGCGCTCTGCAGCACGTAGGAAAACCCGACAAGCTCCTCGCCGTCGCTTTGGGTCGAAAACAGGAGCATCGACGGCCGCGCCGGGTCGAACGGCTGTTCGATAAGCTCCCAGTTTATCCAATGCAGTACGGCATCCCTCTGCCGGTCTATTGCGCGCGGGGGCATGTAGCCGGCGGCCAGGACCTCTGCGGGGGTGTCGAGCGCCGCGGCCGCCGCGGCCGCGGCTTGCCACTCGGCATTAAACTGCGCCTCCTCCTGCGGCAAAAGCGGCGTCTCTACCCTGACGTCGGCATAGCGATCCACGCGATGGTCCTCTGCCCCCATGGGCGCGAGGCTCGCGGAGAGCCGCACAATAGCCGCCTTGGCCGCGGCGGAGAGCGGCGGGTCGCTCGGATCCTTAAAAAAGAGGGCGACCGCAAAGAAACCCAGGGCTGCGAGAAAAGCCGGGATATACCAATAACGATACCAAGCAGCGATGCGAAGCATGCGGATGCTTTTAGTATATATGCAAATTTGTAAACCGCCCGTTTCCAACAACAGGGCGGCTTTAGGTTTGCATAAAAATAAACCTCGCTTGCCGGCAGGCATCGGCAAGCGAGGGAGGAGGGAAGGCGCCATGAGACCAAAATGTACCTCCTAATCATGGAGATTGGCCTGCTAGGGCTAGTATACCACCGGCGCAAACCGCGCAACCCCCTTACCCACCTCCTTAAACTCTCCGGAGGTTATCATTCTTTCCAGTCTAACTGCTTTTCGGGGATGCCAAGCGAGCGACCATAGGCTTGGGCTTCTTTTCTCATCACCGAGTCGCCGCGCTGATAATGAAAGACTTTGCCCAAAAACACGACGTATATTTCCTGCTCTGATTTGAAATCTATATACCATGTGCCCGCCCTAAGAGCGCGGCTAAACTTCTCGGCCAATATGCCGGCATCTGGCTCTGCCACCTCAAAATAAACCATGTTCCAGACATTGGGTTGGTCGGGAGCCGGATTATCAATATCCACCGCCTTCGTACTCGTAACCGAAAGCCCGCCTAAAACATTCTCGTCCGTCAAACTTTCTTTAATAATTACTCCCTTAAGCATAGTTGTGTACAAAAGTCAGACCTTTGGAACTCTAAAGAGCATTTTAGTAATTACTGAAATCACCATTTTGTGGTCATCTTCCTTAATCTTTTCAATCAGTACAGCAAGAGCATCTAATTGTATAGACTCATCCCGTCTAAGTTTATTAATACGACAAATAACGTAAAAAGTAAGTGTGGCAGTCCGTTTATTGCCGTCAGTAAAAGGATGGTCTTTAATTAAGAAATAGAAGTAGGCTACCGCCTTTTCTTCTGCGGTAGGATAAATCTCCGTCCCATAATGCGGTTGGGTTATATTCGCAACAATCGAGTCTACTTTGTTACACGCATCTTGCGTGAGAGGAAAGGATACAAGCCTCTCTTCGTTAAGTAGTTTGTATATTTCGCAGACGTCGTTCGACGTCAGAGGTCGGAATGTCTTTTTTTCCGATGTCATAATCGCGCAGAGATTCTATGGTAGCGCGATTTTCCTCGAGCTGCTGCTCGGCCACCTTCACAACCTCGTCTTTAGCCTTATTTTCAGGCATTTTCTTCCAGAATTTGAACATATTCCTATTGTACCATATTCCCTTAACACCCGCCGAAATCGTTTTCATAATTCGCTTATTTTTTCTCTCCTATCTTTTGGGAAGACATCTGCGTTCCTCGTCGTCCAGTATTTTTGCAAAAGAGAATTGTCCCCAGCGAGGAAATAAGAAAAGCTGTCTGCAGGGTTGTTTCCGTCTAAATATAGGAAGTATTTATTGACTGCGGAACAATTTCTACAAGTCACACTCGCCCAACCAGCATAGGTATGGCCCGGCAGTGCATACGGCTCCATTAGGACATTAAACCCTTCGGCTTGATGTGGTTTGATGTAAGAATCGTACAATTTAGATGGTATTGGCAATACCTTACTCCAATGCTCAGCCAGGTCTTGTAAAACGAATGCATAGAATGGTTGTTCGGCAGTTTTTTCAGAGTCATTCAAAATTGCAAACTGAAGACTTGACGGATTTTTGTATATGAGGGTTACGTTCGGTTTGCTAATGTAGTCGTTCAATTGGAAATAGCTAACAAGACCTCCGATCAGTACTACCGGTAACCCGACAATCGTTATCCAGGAGGCGATTGTATGAGGGTTAAGTTTCAATTTTTTACAAACAAACAAAACTGGCGATGGCGTCGCCGTCGCGGAGCTTCATGACGCGGACGCCTTGGGTCGAGCGCGAAAGCGACGGGATTTCAGAGATGCCGGTGCGGATTATCTGGCCTTTTTTGGACACGACCACAATTTCGTCGGCGCCCACGCCCTCCTCTTTACTTACGATGCGCGCGGCAATAACCGGGCCCGTCTTAGGCGTTGCATTCATGGTCTTAATGCCGCTCCCGCCGCGTTTTTGGGTTTTGTACTCCTCGGTCTTGGTCGCCTTGCCGTAGCCGTTGCGCGACACCACCAGCACCTCGAGCCCCTTGGCGCCCTTCGGTATCATGTCTGCGCCGACGATATAGTCCCCACTGCCGAGCCGCATGCCTTTGACGCCGCCCGCGGCACGGCCCATGGCGCGGATGTCCGACTCCTTAAAGCGTATGGACTGGCCCTTGGACGTACTCAAAAATATCTCGTCGCCCTTCTCGACCAGCATCGCGGCAATCAGCTCATCGCCCTTCTGTAATTTTTGCGCAATAAGGCCGCTGCGCCGCACGTCGTGGAAGGCCGTGGCATCCACTTTTTTGGCAATACCCTTTTTGGTCACCATGTAGAGGAATTTCTCCCCCTCCTTCTGGTTCTTGCGCATGGGGAGCACGCTCGTCACCTTCTCCTCCGGCGTCACGCTAAGGAAGTTCACGATCGCTTTGCCTTTGGTCGAGCGCTTGCCCTCCGGGATGTCATACATCTTAAGCTGGTAGGCCTTGCCCGCATTGGTAAAGAAGAGGAGGTCCGAGTGCGTCGATGTGGTCAAAAAGGTCGTGACAAAATCCTCTTCTTTGGTGTCGAGGTCGATGACCCCCACGCCGCCGCGCTTCTGCCGGCGAAACTCCTCCGGGTTGGTGCGCTTGACATAGCCGCCGGCGGTCAACACCAGCACCTGCTCCTCATCGGCTACCAAATCCTCGATATTGATGATGCCGGCGGCGCCTTTCATTATCTTGGTCTCGCGGTCGTCGCCAAAGCGCTTCTCCACGTCGACAATCTCCTGCTTGATGACGCCGAGCATTTTTTTGTCGCTCGCCAGCAAGTCAGACAGCTCGGCAATGAGCTTTTGTATCTCGGCAAGTTCGTCCTCGACTTTTTTGCGCTCGAGGTTGGCGAGGCGGGAGAGGCGCATCTCCAAAATCGCCGCGGCCTGCAGGTCGCTAAACTTAAACTTTTTCACGAGGTTAGCATGCGCGTCCGGCACGTCTTTCGACGCGCGGATGGTCTTAATCACCTCGTCGATATGGTCAAGCGCCAAGGTAAGCCCCAGCAAAATATGCTCGCGCTCCTGCGCGCGGGTCAGGTCAAACAGCGTGCGGCGGCGCACGACCTCGCGGCGGTGCTTGATAAACTCCTCCAGTATCGACTTAAGCGACAGCGTCTGCGGCACGCCGTCCACCAGCACCACCATATTGAAGTGGAAGGTGTCTTCGATAGCCGTGTGTTTGTACAGGTAGTTAAGGACCTTTTGCGGATGCGCGCCGGCTTTCAGGTCAATCGCAATACGGATATCTTTGGTCGACTCGTCGCGCAGGCCCTTAATGCCCTCTATCTTCTTCTCGCGCACCAAGTCCGCGATGCGCATAATAAGGTCGGCCTTATTGACCCGGTACGGTATGGACGTAATGATAATCTGGAAGTCGCCTTTCTTGCCTTCGACAATCTCCGCATTGCCGCGCACGACCACGGGGCCCTTGCCCGTCGTGTAGGCATGGAGCAAGTCTCTTTTATTAAACGCGACCGCCCCGAGCGGAAAGTCCGGGCCGGTAATATGCTCCATCAAATCCTCGACCGTCGCGTCCGGCTTTTCTATCAAATGCGTCAGCGCACGGCATAGTTCGCCCAAGTTGTGCGGCGGGATATTGGTCGCCATGCCGACCGCAATACCGAGCGTGCCATTAAGTAAAATGTTGGGTACGGCCGCGGGCATGACCTCGGGCTCCTGCAGGGTGCCGTCGTAGTTGGGGCGCCAGTTGACCGTGTCTTTCTCCAGGTCGCGCAACAGCTCCATCGCCATCGGCGCCATTTTTGTCTCGGTGTAGCGCATGGCCGCCGGGCTGTCGCCGTCTATGCTGCCGAAGTTGCCTTGGCCGAGCGCCAAAGGGTAGCGCATGGCAAAGTCCTGCACCATTTTGGTCATCGCGTCGTACACGGCCTGGTCACCGTGCGGGTGGTACTTGCCCAAAACGTCGCCCACCACCAACGCAGATTTGCGGAACCGCGCGCCGGGGGTCAGCCCCAGCCGGTGCATGGTGTAGAGGATGCGCCGGTGCACGGGTTTTAAGCCGTCGCGCACGTCCGGGAGCGCGCGCGAGGTTATGACCGACATCGCGAAGTACAAATACGCCTCGCGCATCTCGGTCGAGATGTTGCGGCCCACTATGTGTCCCGAGCCTGTCGAAGGGTGCCCGTTCTCATCCGGGATATTTTTCTCGTCCTTAGCCATAGATTATTGATCCGAGTACTCCGGCAAAAATACGCTGCTGGTCGACACCTCGAGCCGCGGGCCGGTCTTTGGTGCCGCTTCGGCGACGGCCGCTGCCTGTCCTGAGTTTGTCGAAGAATCCTGCGCAACGGTGTCCTCCGGTACGGCAAGCCGCACGCCAAGCGTCGCGATCCACACCATAAACACCAACCCGGTGACGGCGCTCGCGACTTTAAGCGCGTGCGCTCGGCGCTCGTGCGGATCTTTATTGTGCATGTGCTCGAGGTAGCGCCGCATATCCTTACGCCGTTAAGACTACAATTTCTCCCTCCTTGCCGTCGAGGTCCTTCTTTTTGACGGTCAATTTTTCCTGCGGGGCAGCCGACTCGCCCGCCTCTTTTAAGAAGGCCTTAAGTGAGCTTGCATCGTAGTGCATCGGCACCACGGCCTTGGGCTCAAGCGACACCGCCAGCTTGTTGGCCGCCGCGTGGTCCAACACCCCGCTCCCTCCAACCGGCACGAACAAAATGTCGATGTCATCGAGCTCCTGTGTGGCGGCGGCCGGCAACTCTGCCGTGCCGAGCGCGCCCATAAACACCAGGTTCATCCCCTCGAGCGACACCGAGTAAATAGTATTGATACTGTGTGTGCCGCCATAGGTGGAGGGTGTCCCCCAGCCGCGCACGGTAACGCCCTTTACCTCGTACTCGCCGGGGCCGCTGATAACAAACGGCGCGCGCTCGCCGAAGCTGGCGTTCTCCGCGCCGTTAAAGTCCGGGTGGTCTAAGGAGATGAGCGCGATATCGGCGCCGAATTTTGCGGATGCGAGCGTGGAGCCTTTGCCCGGCGGGTTAAAAGCCAGGGTTAAATCCCCTTGGGATACCTTAAAACACTCGCCCCCAAGGTAGCTTATTACCATGCGTCAATTATACCGCATTTGACCCCTAAAATCCACTCGTGTATACTGCGGGGCAATAGAGGTTTCTGCCTTTATTAACCGGCTTGGGAGTAATCCCTCTGCGCCCGCGGCACAGGACCCCCGACCAACAAACAAATATATGAGTAACCTTACGGAAATCCGCCGGCCGGCGGACGAGGGCGACATTCCTGCATCGGTGATGCAGGCCTTTGCCGACCAATCCAAAGAGCCCCCCAAGGAGGGCGATATTGTCGAGGGTACGGTCTTGGCGCTCGACCGTGCGCGGCTCTACATCGACCTCCCGCCGTTTGGCACCGGAGTTATCTTCGGCCGCGAGTACATGAACGCGCGCGAGGTTATCAAGCGCACCAATGTGGGCGATACCGTCGCCGCAAAGGTCGTCTCAACCACTACCAAGGACGGCTACATCGAGCTCTCGCTTAAGGAGGCGCGCCAGGCGCTCGTCTGGGCCGAGGCCGAAGAGGCGGTCAAGAACCGCCTCCAGCTCGAGCTCCCGGTCAAGGAGGCCAACAAAGGCGGCCTCATTATCGAGTGGCAGGGGCTCTCGGGGTTCCTCCCTGCCAGCCAGCTTAAGGCCGAGCACTACCCGCGCGTCCCCGACGCCGACAAAGACAAGATCCTGGAGGAACTCCGCAAGCTCGTAGGCACCAAGCTCGTGGTCTCCGTCATCGGCGCCAGCCCTAAGGAGGGCAAGCTCATCTTCAGCGAAAAGGGCCTCGACGATAAAGAAAAGCGCGAGCTCATCTCCAACTACGCGGTCGGCGACACGGTCGTGGGCGAAGTGACCGGCATGGTCGACTTCGGCGCGTTCGTCAAACTCGAGGAGGGTCTCGAGGGCCTGGTCCACATCTCCGAAATAGACTGGGGCCTCGTGGACGACCCGCGCCACTTCTTTAAGGTGGGCGATACGGTCAAGGTTAAGATTATCGACATCAAGGACGGCAAAGTCTCGCTCTCCGTCAAAGCGCTCAAGGAAAACCCCTGGGCGACCGCCGAGGGCAAGTACCACAAGGGAGATTCGGTCGAGGGCGTCGTCATCAAGTTTAACAAGCACGGCGCGCTCGCCTCTATCGAGGAGGGTATCGCAGGGCTTGTACATGTCTCCGAGTTCGGCACCGAGGAGTCTCTGCGCCGCAACTTAGAGCTCGGTAAGCGCTACCCCTTTACCATCTCGCTCTTTGACCCCAAAGAGATGCGCATGGCGCTCAGCTACGCGGGCGACAAAAAATAATCGAACAACACAAAAACCCCCGTCCGGGGGTTTTTGTGTTTAGCGGGAATTTATTTCCGTTTGTGCGCGCTCGACCCCTTCTGTCACGATGAGCTTAAGCGCCTCATGGACTAATTTCTTTACTTTTTTGAGTTTCTCCCGCTCCGCAGGCCTGAATTTCCCCAGTACGAACTTCGCCAAGTCCTCCGCATCGGGGCGCTTGAGCGTGCCGGAAGCGGTCGAGGGACTTATCCCCACCCTCACGCGCGCAAAATCTTTGCTCTTAAGCGCCTGCACGACCGATTTGACCCCGTTGTGTCCGCCAGGGCTCGAGCCGAAGGATATTTTGATTCGGCCGAGCGGCAGGTCGAGCTCGTCGTGCACGACCACCAGCCCTTTTGCGCTGCCTACGGCCTTTTTTATGGCGGGGCCGGAGCGGTTCATATATACGTTAATCTCCACAACCTTCGTGTTGGCGGGTAGCGCGTCCTCGAGCGCACGTACCAGCTCCTTGCCGACATTGTGGCGGGTACTTGCGTACTCGTCGCCCGGGTTTCCAAGTCCTATAATCGTCCATTTCATATTGACTCCCTTACGATACCGCATACAATACACCCATGCCAGAGGAGAAACGTGAGAATTTTTTCACCGAACTCCTCAAACTCATCGTCATTGCGGCGATCATCGTCTTCCCTGTGCGGCTTTTTGTCGCGCAACCCTTCATCGTCTCCGGTGCATCGATGGACCCGACCTTCGAAAACGGGCAGTATCTCATTGTCGACGAACTCACCTACCGGCTCAAAAATCCGGAGCGCGGCGATGTTATCATCTTCCGCCCGCCGCGCGCGCCCAAGGAGTTTTACATCAAGCGCATCATCGGGCTCCCCGGCGAGACGCTCACCATAGAGGGTGGCGACGTATACATCGCCAACCAAGGCGGCAAGCGCCAGCTCGACGAGCCGTACATCCAAAACCAGGGCAATGGCGGCAATGCCAGCTACGCGATCGGCGAGGGCCAGTACTTCGTCATGGGCGATAATCGGCCCGAGTCGTCAGACAGCCGCGTGTGGGGGCTCTTGCCGCGCGAAAATATCGTGGGCCGCGCCTTCGTGCGCCTGCTCCCGGTCAACTCACTCTCAATCTTACCCGGCTCCGCCCCATACCTCGGACAATGAGCACGCTCGAGCGACTCTCCGTGCAATCGCGCATCCCGAAACGCCGCGGGGGTAGCGGCTTTTTAGCGCATGCGGGCGGCTTGGCGCGTTACTTCGGCTTTAAGCACGCGCGCGAGCTCATGCCGCAGGAGCGCTCCTACACGTTCGCGAAGGTCGCCTCGGCCGTATCCGCACAAATGGAAACGGAGCCCGCGCTCGTCTACTATGCCTCTGCCGCGCCCGCGCACCTGCCGCGGGACATCCGCGCGCTCGTAAAACAGCCCGAGGTGGGCGAGTTCGGGCTTATGGTCGTCGGGTCCGAGGAGAGCATCGCCGAAGTCCTTTTACTACGCACGCTCGCCACAATTCTTACCGAGTGGGGGCTGCCGATTGTGCGCGTGCGGCTCAATGCCTTGGGCGACAAGGACTCCAAACAGCGATTCGAGCGCGAGCTTGGGGGCTTCTTGCGCAAGCACTACGACTCGCTCGACGATGACTGCCGCCGCGCCACAGCGGCAAACCCGGGCGCGGCATACTACTGCGAGCGCGACGAATGCCGCAGTATCGTCATGAGCGGCCCGCGCGCGATGAATTTCCTTTCCGAAAAGAGCCGCGCACATTTTCGCGAAGTGCTTGAGTATGTCGAGGGACTCGGCCTCCCTTACGAGCTCGACGACTTCCTCATGGGCGACGACCGCGAGTCGCGGGTTACCTTTTCGGTTGATGCGCCGGATACCGAGCTGGTGCTCGGGGCGTACGGCGGGCGATACGACGACCACGCGCGCAAAATAGGCGGCAAAACGGCCGTGTGCGCCGCGAGCATCTACTTCCGCAAAGGGGGGCTCTCCGCCGCGCGGTTTGCCGAGGCGCCAAAAACGGCAGCGCCAAAGGTGTACTTCATCCAGCTCGGCGTCCGGGCGAAGCTCGTGGGCTTTACGGTGGTAGACATCGTGCGGCGCGCGGGGGTGCCTATGACGCAGTCCTTCGACGCGCGCTCGCTCGCTCCGCAGCTCATTGCCGCCAAAGCGGCCGGCACGCACTATTTGATAATCATGGGCGCGCGCGAGGCGCTCGACGGCACGGTCATTATCCGCACGCTCGACAACAGCACCCAGCAGACCGTTGCCTTAAAAGAGCTCACCCGGGCGCTCAAATCCTTGCGTTAGGCCGCCCCTCGTGCTATTGTCGTATCCACCTATGGCAGTAAACGCGGAGGTCCACAAAAACGACGCCGAAAACGACGTAAATCTGATACGGCGTTTTTCTAAGCGCGTGCAAGGCGTCGGGCTTATCCAGGGCCTGCGCAAGCGCCGTTACTATGCCCGCCCCAAATCCGCCGCGGTGCGCCGCAAGCACACGCTTAAGGCAATCGCGCGCCGCGAGCACGTGCAGGAGCAGATCAAGCTTGGCAAACTCGAGGTCCGCGTTGGCCGCGGCCACCGCCGCAAGTAATCAGTGCCTGCGCGCTATAAAAAAATAAAAGAGCTTATCTTGGGCACGCGATACGACCTGTCGCTTGCCATCGTGCCGCCCGCCGCCATGCGGCGGGCGATGAAATATAAAAAATCCGCCCGAGGCGGACCACCCCGGGGACGAAAGGGTCGTACCTCGAACGTGCTCGCGTTCCCTCTCTCGAAGCAGTCGGGCGAGATACTCATTTGCAGACAGGCGGCGAAGCCGTTTACCGTCCCTTACCTTTTTATCCACGGATGCCTGCATCTAAAAGGGCGCAAACATGGTGCTACAATGGAGCGCGAAGAGAGCCGAGTCCTCAACCGATTCGGCCTTCGCGCCCATGAGTAAAATCGTCACCGGCATAGACGTCGGGAGCCACCATGTAAAAGTCGTCATCGCCGAGCAAAGCGGCGACCCTCGGGTGCCTCCGCAAATTTTGGGCACCGGCTACGCCGAGAGCCGCGGGGTAAGCGACGGGTATGTCGTCTCGGTCCCCGAGGCGGCGCGCTCGGTCATGGCGGCGGTGTCTCAGGCACAGAAAGCCGCACGGGTAAAGGTCAAGCGCGCGTACCTCGGCGTCGGAGGCTTAGGGCTCGACGAGGTGGTTGCCCGCGGCGAAGCGGTAGTCGAGCGGGGCGACTCGGTGGTGACCGAGCGCGATATCCCGCGCGCCGCCAAAGCATCGGAGTCTGCGCTCCCGCCCGCGGCGACGCTTAACCGCAAAATCCTCCACGCCATCCCGCTCGCCTATTTCGTCGACGGCGCGCGTGTCTTGGGCCGCAACCCTACGGGTATGAAGGGCGGCAAGCTCGCGGTCGAAACACTGTTTATTACCTGCGTGGAGCGGCATGTCGAGCAACTGGTCGAGGCGGTCGAAGACGCCGGGGTCGAGGTGGAGGACGTCGTCGCCTCGCCTATTGCCGCATCGCTTATCGCGCTTGGCCGCATGCAAAAACGCGTCGGCTGCGTGTTGGTCAATATGGGCGCAGAGACGGTGTGGGCTATCGTCTATGAGGACTCGCTCCCCATCTCGCTTAAGGTTTTCTCCATGGGCTCATCCGACATCACCAACGACCTCGCGCTCGCGTTGCGCATCAGCCCCGAGGAGGCCGAGCAGCTAAAGAGCGGCGCGGTTTTGGGCGCCACCTACCCCAAGCGCAAAATAGACGATACGATCGCGCGGAGCCTCACCGAGATGTTCAAACAGGTCGGGAACTATTTAAAAACGATGGGACGCGACGAACTGTTGCCCGCGGGCGCTATCATAACCGGCGGGGGCGCCATGACGCCGCACATCGTCGAGGCCGCCAAACACGCACTGCGCCTGCCGGCGCGCCTCGCCACGCTCGGCGAAGACAGCGCCAAGTGGCAGTTAAGTGGCGGCAACTGGTCGGTCGCCTACGGGCTTACTGTGTGGGGCGGCGATGACAGCGCAGAGTTGGAGGGCGCGCACGGCAGCGGGGTCGGCGACCTTTTTAAGGGGCTGTGGCGCTGGTTTAAAAAATTCCTCCCCTAACCTCCCTTTGTGTTTTTCCACCTTAACCTTATTTGCGCGACCGTTACATATAAGGTTATGGGGTTTATAGTCCAAAATGAGCGCGGAGGCGGCTGTCGTTCTCTATCCCGTCCGCAATGATGTATAAAACGCTCTTGCCGAGCTGGAGGTCGGTCCGGAGGAACACCAGCAGATCCTCGCAATCATACGGATACACCCACACGCTGTCTTGGAGTTTGTAAAAGCCCGCGCGTATCAGCATCCTGCGCAGTTGGTCGCGCACGCCACGGCGATACTCCCATACGTCGAAGATAACCATGCGCCACTTGCCATCCCAGCGGCGAGGTTTTCGTACGAGCACCTTTTCTACGGCATCCAATTTTTCAGCAAGCCGCTCGCCCTTCACCGTCAAAGAAACCGACCATCTGCCCCTCTCGCGCGAACGCTCAAGAATGCCCTTTTTCTCTAATCGCTGGAATGCTTGATTAATGCGTCGTGCAATAGTCTTGTTACCCTCGTCGAGTTTGAGGTATCTGACGAGCTCGCGGGTAGGTGCAAAAGTAAGCCGTGGGTTTTGCGCAGTCACTCGAAAAATCGCGAGCGTGAGAGCCCGCTGTATGCGGAGTCTCTTCCCTTTCCTGTCTATGGCGGCCTCCAGACCCATAACCTTATTGTACACGACCGTTACAAATAAGGTTAGAGTAACCGAACACGGAGAATGAGTTTGTCAAAGGTGCGGCGCATTTGCATATGTTTGCGGGGCGGTGGTAGAGTTATCAGGCTAGAAATCAGCCACCACTACATTTACTCTATGGCACAAATACAACCGGAGATAGAAGCGTTTGCGAGGATACGGGTTATCGGCGTGGGCGGCTCCGGCAAAAACGCGGTCAACCACATGATCGAGGAGAAAGTCCGGGGTGTCGATTTTATCGCCATCAACACCGACGCGCAGGACCTCCACCACTCGCAGGCAAAGCGCAAGATAAATATCGGCAAAAACCTTACCCGCGGGCTCGGCGCCGGGATGAACCCGGAGATCGGCAAGCGCGCATCCGAGGAGACCAAAGAAGAGATCCAGCAGGCCATCAAGGGCTCTGACATGGTGTTTGTCGCCTGCGGCATGGGCGGCGGCACCGGCACGGGCGCGGCACCAGTGGTGGCGCGCACCGCAAAAGAAATGGGCGCGCTCACGGTCGGCGTCGTCACCAAGCCTTTTAGTTTCGAGGGCGCGCAGCGCATGCGCTTGGCTGAGGTAGGGCTCGAGGATCTGCGCAAAGAAGTCGACGCGCTCATCGTCATCCCCAACGACCGCTTGCTCGCGACCGTCGCCAAAGACACGACGCTCAAGGCCGCCTTCGCAATGTGCGACGACGTGCTCAAACAGGCGGTCGAGGGCATCTCCGACCTCATCACTCACCCGGGCATCATCAATGTCGACTTTGCAGATATCCGCGCGGTTATGGAGAACGCCGGCTCGGCCTTGATGGGCATCGGCACCGCAAGCGGCGAGAACCGCTCGGCGGCAGCGGCCAAAGCGGCAGTCTCATCGCCCCTGCTCGAGCTTTCGATTAACGGCGCCAAGGGGGTCCTGTTTGCCATCGCCGGCGGCGACGACCTCGGCATGCTCGAGGTGCACGAGGCCGCCAAAATAATCACCGAGTCGGTCGACCCGAATGCGCGCATCATCTTCGGTGCCGTGCGGGACGAAAAGCTGAAGAAAGGCGAGGTCCGCGTTACCGTTATCGCGACCGGCTTCCCCGCCCCAGGTGTCACTCCGCGCGGTACGCCGCTCTTTAGCTCCTTCCCGACGCGGGAGGGGGGCAAGGAGGACGTGGCTCCGCTGGGCAAGATATTCAACGCACCGTCTGCTCCTAAGGAGAAGGAAAAAGAGGAGCCAAAGCCCGAGCCCGCCGCGGCAAAGTCCAAAGAGGACGATGACGATGACTGGGGCGCCGTGCCGAGCTTCCTGCGCCGCCCAAAGATGAAATAACTGATACGGCGAGAGAGCTGTAAAAGAAGAGTGTAAATCACGGCCTAGCGGCCCCGAGCGCACTCTTCGTTACAGCTCTCTCGTGTATATTTTGCGGCTTTCTCGCGTATAATAATAGTATGTACGACCTTGCGATAATCGGCGGCGGGCCTGCGGGCGTCGCGGCGGGCGTTTATGCGGCGCGCAAGAAGCTCAAAACGGCGTTTATCGCCGAAGCGATCGGCGGGCAATCGACCGACAGCCAGGATGTGCAAAACTGGATAGGCACGCCGCATATTGCCGGCCTGGAGATGAGCTGGCAGCTCGAAGCGCACTTGCGCGAGTACGCGGCCGACATCGTTGACCTCAAGTTGGGCGAGCGCGCCACAAAAATCGAAAAAACGGCCGAGGGCTTCTCGGTTGCAACGGCAAGCACTGCATACCGCGCCACAACCGTCCTTGTCGCGACCGGCGGATTGCGCAAAAAACTCGATGCCAAAGGCGCCGACCTCTTCGAGCATAAGGGAGTAACGTACTGTGCATCCTGTGATGGGCCGCTCTTTGCCGGCCAGGATGTTGCGGTTGTCGGCGGCGGCAACGCGGGCTTCGAGACCGCGGCGCAGCTGCTTGCCTACTCTAAATCGGTCACGCTCGTGCACCGCAGCCCGGAGTTTTTAAAAGCCGACAAAGCGACTGTGGACGCCGTACTCGCGCATGCAAATATGCGCACCATCATTAATGCCACACCAATCGAGGTTAAGGGCGACAAATTCGTGAGCGGCCTCGTCGTCAAAGATACTACCACTGGGGCGCTGACCGAGCTCCCCGTCACCGGCATTTTCGTCGAGATAGGCATGCTCCCTGCGACCGATTTGGTCAAAGGACTCGTCGCACTCGACGAATGGGGCAAAATCAAAGTCGACGCCAGGACGCAACGTGCAAGCGTCGAGGGCGTGTGGGCCGCCGGCGACTGCTCGGACGGCCTGTACCATCAAAACAATATCGCCGCAGGCGATGCGGTCAAAGCACTCGAGGATATTTACTACTACCTCAAAGCCGGCGGGCCGGTGCGTACGGCGGACATAACGCCGGCGTAGTCCTGCCGCCGCTACGAGTGGTGGGGTTGGACGACCTCTTTGGGCTCGCGCTCGGGAACATGCGGGGTGTGGAGATGCCGATGCAGGCTCTCCACCGCGCGCTCGATATGCTCGATCCGCATGGCCATCGCCTTGATAGAGTCTATATCCGCGCGCAGCTCATGCTCGGTGCGGTCGACAAGTTTTTTTTCGCGCTTAAAGCCCGAGATAATGATGTTATCCCCGATAAAGAACGACACAAAAAGTCCCGTCGGCAGTAACAGCAGGAGCCCGAAAATAGCCGAGGGCAACCCGTAGAGATCCGGGTAAAACTCGGCGGCTTCCCAGACGCCCTTCCAAAACATCACGATGCCTACGCCGCCGATAAGCGCGTAAGCGATGGGCCAGCGGCTCAGGTTTGCCCGGATGCCGTCCTCTAACCGATCGAAGAAGTGGATGACCTTCTTAAAGGCAGTCATGCGATACAGCCAAAGTATACCTCTTTTTGGAGGCACTTCTGTGGATAAGGACTCTCCCCCGACCGCGCTACATGAAGTCGATAGCGAAGGTGTACATACCCATGGCACACATGCCCCGCAGCGTCGCCCCCGCTTTTTGCGGGGGTATCTTTATATCCGTGATGCCCGTGGGCGGCAGGTTCGCGCTGTACCCGAGCGCGGGGATTACGAGCGCCGAGGAGCAGTCAAACGTCCCGCTCGTTTTCATGCGGAGCACGGTGGGGATATTTGCCCGTGCAGTGCTCACCGACGGCGAATACCGCCCCTTAGCGGTGAGCGCAATGACCTGCGTGCCATCCACGACCGAGACGTTATTTGCCGGCCCTGTCCCAGAATCGCTCGGCCCGGCGGTGAGCACGATAGCTCCTGCGACAAGAACTCCCGCAGCGAGGATGGAGATGATGGTTGCTTTCATAGGGTTAGACGCTAAAGAGCGGCGCCATAATTCCAGCCGCTACCAGACTGTTAATGAGGTTGAAGAGCCCGAAGAAGATGACCACAAGCCCGGCAGTCTTGAAGAATACGCCCGACTGCGCCTTGGTGTGGATACCCAGAGAACTGAAGCTCAACAGCGCCAGAACCGGGAGGGTACCGAGCGCGAAGGCTGACATGGTCAGCGCCCCCGTCCAGAAACTGCCGGTCGTGAGCGTGTAGATTTGCATGGACTGCGTGAACCCGCACGGAAGGAAGAAGGTCGCCACGCCCATAAGAAGCGGCGTTAAGGTGTGGTTTACATTCCTAAGCCCGTTGATGTGCCTCCCGATGAAGCTCGGCAGCGTCGGCTGCAGCCTCTTCGCCCACGGGAATATGTCGAGCAAGTTGATGCCGAGGATGAGCAGGATAATCGCGACCGCAAGACTGAGGAGGAAGGTCCCGGTCGCACCAAGCTTAAACACCGCCCCAAGCGCGCCGATGACGCCGCCGAGCACAAAGAACGCGACCAACCGCCCGCAGTGGAAGAATATTTGCGGCCGTATGGTGTCGCCCTCCTTGGCGAAGTTTGCGGACATCGAAAGAACCAGCCCGCCGACCACTGCCATACAGGACGATACCGAGGCGATAAGACCTATGACGAACGCGGTCCCGTACGTTACGGTACCGGCGGTGACGAGATTCACGATGCCGAGTTTTTGGAGCAGGATGAACAGCGTGATGAACGCGAGTGCAATGGGGAGCGCGAGCGCAAAATCTCCCCATTTCACCGCGCGGCGCTGCCGCTCCGGAGAGAGCGTATAGCCGTGGCGTTTTACTACTTCGGTCAGGTCTTGTGCGATATGTGCTGCGGTTTTGTCGCCGAACTCCCCAGTCACTTCGACGTGGTGGTGTGTAAGAGATGCCTTGGCGGAAACCACCTCCGGCAAATCCATGAGCTCGCTTTCGATAAGAACGGGGCATGCCGAGCAATGCATGCCTATGACATGCAGGGTGAGCGTTTTCATGGTTAGAGCTGCTTAGCCTTAAGCCGCAGCGCATTCCCGACCACGGAAACGCTCGATAACGCCATAGCCAGCCCTGCGAATACGGGGCTCAACAGCCAGCCGAACACCGGGTAAAACACTCCCGCCGCAAGCGGGATGCCGACGATGTTATAGAAGAAGGCAAAGAAGAGGTTTTGTTTTATCCCCCGCATGGTCATCTTCGAGAGTCGGATAGCCTTGACCAGTTTCGAGATGTCGCCATGGAGGAGCGTAATCCCCGCCGACTCGATGGCGACGTCGGTCCCGGTCGCCATGGCGATTCCCACATCGGCCTGTGCGAGCGCGGGGGCATCGTTGACGCCGTCGCCCGCCATCGCCACCACCTTCCCTTGGGATTGAAGTTCTTTTATTTTTTTGAGCTTATCTTCGGGCAGTACTTGCGCGACTACCTCGTCGATACCGACTTGCTTTGCGATATACAGGGCGGTGTTGTGGTTGTCTCCGGTCAGCATCACGACATTGATCTTGAGCTTGTGGAGGCTCTTTACCGCCTCGGCCGCCTCTGGCTTAATCGCATCGGCAACCAGCACCACGGCAAGCACCTTTTTCTTCGTGGCAATAAGTATCGGCGTCCTCCCGTTGATGGTCTCCTGCTCGAGAGCCGCCGAATCAAAGGGCAACTTCAGGTCATTTGCCACCCAAAAATTGCCCGCAAAGTACTCCGTCCCATCAACCACTCCCTTAAGCCCCTTCCCCTTTATGATCTCGAAGTGCTGTACGTCGCGCATGGGAATGCCCTTTTCCTTTGCGTAAGAGGCCACCGCATAGGCTATCGGGTGTTCTGATTTGTGTTCGAGCGATGCCAGGATGGACACTACTTCCGTATCCGATTTATCCGAGAGATTCTGCACGGATACCAACTCCGGCTTCCCTTTTGTGATCGTGCCTGTCTTGTCGACCACGACCGTATCTACCTTATGCAGCCGCTCCAGTGTCGCGGCATCCTTGATAAGGATGCCCTCTTTGGCCCCCTTGCCGACGCCGACGATTATGGCGGTCGGCGTTGCCAAGCCAAGCGCGCAAGGACACGCAATGACCAGAACTCCGACAAACGACACAAGCCCGAACGAGAGCGCCTGGGCAAAGCCGAGATACGGCGTCCCGACCAGGAGCCACCCCCCAAGCGCAACAAACGCCATCACCAGGACGGCGGGGACAAAGATGCTTGAGATTTTGTCGGCGAGCGCCTGGATAGGCGCCCTGCTGCCTTGCGCCTCCTCGACCATCTTAATGATCTGCGAGAGCAGCGTCTCCGAGCCTATTTTTGTCGCCTTAAACGTAAAGGCGCCCGTGGTGTTGATCGTCCCGGCGACGACCGTATCGCCGACGAGCTTTTGAACCGGCATGGGCTCGCCGCTCACCATAGACTCGTCGACGTAGGAGGTGCCCTCCGTAAGGATGCCGTCTACGGGAATCTTCCCGGCGGGCTTCACGACAATGAGGTCCCCGTGTTCCACTTGCGTAACCGGTATCTCCTGCTCGGTGCCATCCCGAACCACCAGTGCCACTTTAGCTTGCAGGTTGAGAAGCTTTTCGATCGCATCTCCGGTCTTTATTTTTGATTTCGCCTCCAGATATTTGCCGAGCGTGATGAACGCAATGACGACTATCGTCACGTCGTAGTAGGTGTAGTCGACATTAATGAACTGCCGTAAAGGCTCCTCGAGCGCCGTGACCGCCACGCTGTAGAGGTACGCGGCGGTGGTGCCGATGCCGATAAGCGTGTCCATGTTCGCCTTGCCGT
>CAYIWV010000008.1:0-15646 GCA_964367315.1 uncultured Candidatus Saccharibacteria bacterium
TGTGTCGGCGGAAGGACTTGCACCTTCGACCTTGGGTTTATGAGTCCCATGCTCTAACTACCTGAGCTACGCCGACATTTTTATATAACCTTCTTCAACTATTCGTTGAATATAATCCTTACGCTTAAGTTTCTTTAGCTTTCGTTCAATACTTCTTGCCTTTTTTAGAGTATCGTACTCTTGTTTTAGTACAAGATGTATCCTGCCTAGACGCTTTGTCGAAGGAGTGTGCCCGCCTGCATGATGCCTGACTCTTTCTGATATATCAATTGTGCTACCAATATAATATCTTCCACTTTCACTCTGTAGAATATAGACAAATGCCATTGGATTACTGAGTCCCGACGCCTTGGTCGGGACCCCGACTCTGCGTCGGGACTACGCCGACATGCTTTGCTCGGCTGAACAAAGTAGCCCCAACGTAGCATTTTTAAGCCCTCAATTCAACGGCATTATGCCGCGTGGCGGTGTCTGAGTTTGAGATACACATGCGCCAACGCGAGCATGGAGAGCGGCAGCGTGATAAGGAGGCCCACCATAAACAGGAGCGCACCGAGGATATTGACCCCTATGACCGCGAGTACGAAGAGGGCGAGCCTGCCCATAGCCCCCCTGGTCAGCCGCCAGCTCGTGCGCAGGCTCTCGACGACTTTTGCACCGTCGACGATGCTGTAGCGCACCATCGAGTAGCGCAGCGCCATGTAGACACCCACACCAAGACCGACACCTGCAAAGATTGCCGCCGGTATTATCGCGCCCATGGGGATAGACGCCCCCGCCACCCCCTCAAGTAAATTCAGAGAGTCGCCAGCCAGGGCAAAGAGCGAAACCGTCGCCAGGATACCGCCGACAAGGATAGGCACGCACACGATAAGCACGACCAAAAGACCCGACAGCATAAAGCGCAAAAAAACTCCCCACAGAGGGATAAGGTCGCGATACTCGGCGCTCTTTCCTTCGGCGAGCCGCAGGGATATTACTGTGGCGCCGACACCGAGCACGGCATTGGCGACACCGAGCACGATGCCCGCCAAAAACCCTATCGGCTCGTCTTTAAGGACATTGTCGACGACCGACTGCGCGACCTGCACGGCAAGCAGTGTAAGCACGACCGCAAAGACCAACCCGCTGTGGGCGCGCAAGAGGCGCCACCCCGTCTTAAACGATTCCTTAATGGAAAATGGTGCCGTCATATATATGTATATGATGCGTTAAAAATAAACCGTGTTGCGGGGGCCGGACTCGAACCGGCGACCTTCAGGTTATGAGCCTGACGAGCTACCACTGCTCCACCCCGCTATATACCAAACAATAACATTTTAGCGAAGCGGCTCAAATGAACCTGGGCTGGGCGCTACCACTGCTCCACCCCGCTACTATGCAGCCTTAACGGCTCTTAAAAAGCAGTATATCAAATCGCGCCCAATTCTTCAAATACGCGCTTGTAGTAGTCTATGGTCGCGCGTACGTCGCGCTCGTTGAGTTCCATCGTCTCGCCTTGGTGCGCAACGTCGTTGCGTATTTTGTGCGCCTTCCATGCCAGATCCAACGTCGTCATTTGTATCGGGTTTGCGTGCCGCAACTGCTCGCCGACCGAGGTCCCGGGGTACCCTATCTCGCCGAGCATGTCGCCGAGCATGATATCCGCCTCGAGTATGGAGCGGCGCCAGTCGCCCTCAGAGGCGCCGTTCGCAAGCTCGACGATGCGCTCCCATCGCTCGTTACCCTTGCGCGTCTCTACCTCGGGCTCGGCACGGGCGTGAGCCTCCTCTTCGAGCATATGAAAGCCCTCGTGCTCGACTTGATGCAGGCGTATCTGCACGTAGACGATAAGAATAAGCAGGATAAAAGCGACGATTGCGCCAAGCACCATGACCGCTTGTACAAGGCCTATTACCCACACGGGGAGCGACGCCACAAATACAGCGCCGCCCTCGAAACCGCGGGCGAGCATAAGTATGAGATACTCGAGATTTAAAAAATCGACGCCGCCCATTGACCTTATTGTAGCTCCTTTCCTATCGTAAAGAGCGCCTGTTCATCCCCATGTGCGGCAGTGAGCTGCAGCCCCACGGGGAGCTCGCTCCCCTCGCGCGTGACGGTACCCATCGGCACCGATATCGCCGGGTTGCCGGTAAGGTTTGCCGTGACGGTAAAAATATCGAGCAGGTACATCGACAGCGGGTCGGCCTTCTCTCCTATTTTCGGGGCCGGGACCGGCGCGGTCGGGGTGGCAATCGCCTCTACCCCCTTAAGCGCCTCGGTCACCTCGCGGCGCAGGGTCTCGCGCGCCGCCGTTGCCTTGCCAAAATACGCGTCATAGTAGCCTGCCGAGAGCACATAGGTGCCGAGCATAATGCGGCGGCGCACTTCGGGGCCGAAGCCCTCTCCGCGGCTTGCCGCATAGTCCTCCGCCAGGTCGTTGCCTTTGCGGGAGAGCCCGTAGCGGACGCCGTCGTAGCGCGCGAGGTTGGTCGAGGCCTCGGCGGGCATGATGATGTAGTAGCACGCGAGCGCGAGCGGTGCAGAAGGCAATTCAATATCGACAAGTTTGTAGCCTTTGTGCTCCAACGCCGTAAGAGAACTCTCGAAGCGCTCGAGCACGTCTGCATCGACGCCATTTAAGAGGGCGCGCGGCACGCCGATTTTTTTGGTACGCGCGGGAGCCGGGTAGGTCCCTTTATCGACACTCGTGCTGTCGTAGGCGTCCTTACCTTGTATCGCGTTAAAAATGAGTTCGGCATCCTCGACCGTTTTGGCAAGCGGCCCGGCCTGGTCGAGCGAGCTGCCCATGGCAATAAGCCCCGAGCGGGAGACCGCGCCATAGGTGGGTTTGAGCCCCACGACGCCGCAAAAACTTGCAGGCTCGCGCACCGAGCCGCCCGTATCGGTGCCGAGCGCCCCGAGCGCAACATGCGCCGCAACGGCTGCCGCCGAGCCGCCGGATGAGCCGCCGGAGATGCGCGAGATGTCGTGCGGGTTGTGCACGGGGCCATAGGCGGAGTTCTCGTTGCTCCCACCCATGGCGAACTCGTCCATGTTGGTGCGGCCGACGAACACCGCGCCCGCTTCCTTCAACTTTGTGATGATCGTCGCATCATAGGTTGCGACATAATGCTCAAGCATCTTCGAGGCCGCCGAGGCGATGCGGCCCTCGATTAAAATATTGTCTTTTATCGCAAGCGGGATGCCAAGCAAGGGGTGTTTCTCCCCTGCCGCGCGGCGCTTGTCTGCGGCCTCGGCCTGCACAACCACGTCGTCAAAGACTTCGAGATATACATTTAACTCCTTGTTGTGCTTTTCAATATTCTCTAAACACGCGCGTGCCAAGTCGACGGCGGTTATCTCTCCCGCCGCCAATTTCTTCGACGCCTCGGCAATGGTAAGGTCGGCGAGATTACTCATCTTTCTGGATTATCTGGCGCACCACGTTAAAGTCGCCCTCCCGCGTGGGGAACGCCTTAAGCAAATCCTCACGCGTGCCAAGCACGGCCGAGAGCTCGTCTTTGCGCATCACATTGCGCACCATGGGCTTTTCCTCTCCTTTGGCCGCGGGTATCGCCGAGACCTGCCCTACATACTCCAAGATATTCGAGATATCTTTTTGCAGGTTCTCTTCCTCTGCGCCCGTCAATTTAAGCCTCGCCAAGGCGGCAAGCCCCCGGATATCGTCCAGCGAAATCATGAGCACATACTACCACTACAGAAGCAGCTTTAAAAACTCCTTTTCCGAAAGGATTTTTACGCCCAACTCCTCCGCTTTTTGGAGTTTGGAGCCGGCCTCACCACCCGCCACCACATAATCGGTTTTTTTAGAAACCGACGAGGAGACCGAGGCGCCCAGCGCGCGCAACCTCTCCTTCGCCTCGTCGCGCGAGAGGGACTTAAGCGAGCCGGTAAGCACGAATGTTTTGCCGAAAAGCTTTAGCTTTTCGCCCTGAGCGTGTCGGGGGGCGTCGTTCTGTATGCTCATAACTTTTTTGAGCCTCTTGAGAAGCTCTTTGTTCTGTTTTTCTTTACACCAACCCGCCACTGCCTGCGCCACGATGGGGCCGACGCCTCCTATCGCCGCCAACTCCTCCTCGCGCGCCCGGGCCAGATCGTCGATTGTCTTAAAATGCTGCGCAAGAAGTATCGCCGTCTCCTCCCCCACGTGCGGCAGGGAAAGCCCGGTGATGAGCCTCGAGAGCGGCACCGATGCCGCGACGCGCCTAATAGAGCCGACGAGTTTTTTTGCAGAGACTTCGGCAAACCCTTCAAGCGTACGCAGGTCGCCCTCCGTTAGGGTAAAAAAGTCGTCCACATGCTCGACCATGCCCCGCTCGAGCAGCGCATCGACAGTCGACGGGCCGAGCCCCTCGATGTTGAGCGCGCCGCGGCTCGCGAAGTGCCGTAGTTTCCGCCGGATGATGGCAAAGGAGTTCCGCTCGACGCACCGCCACGCCGCTTGCCCCGGGATGCGCTCGATCGCACCGCTCCCGCCGCACTCGGCGACGCGGGTGGGCCATGTATACTTTTTTTCCTTGCCGGTACGCAGCTCCGGCAGCACCCGGACAATATCGGGGATTACGTCTCCCGCTTTTTGCAAAATGACCGTGTCGCCCACCCGTACGTCGAGCCGGTTTATTTCATCCTCGTTGTGGAGCGTTGCGCGCGATACTACCGTCCCGGCGACCTGGACCGGCCGCAGATGCGCGACCGGCGTCAACACGCCGGTGCGCCCGACCTGGAGCACGATACCCTCGACAACGGTTGTCACCTGCTCGGCCGGGAACTTCCACGCGACTGCAAAACGCGGCGCCTTGCCGGTGTAGCCGAGCCTCTCTTGGGAGCGCCGCTCGTTCACTTTGACGACGATACCGTCGACCCAATAGCCTTGCGAGCGCGCTTTCCCCTTCCAGTCGTCCCAATAACGTACGACCTCCCCAATCGAGCGCGCGAGCTCGACGTGGCGGTTGACCTTAAACCCGAGGCCGTGCAAATACTCGAGCTCTTCATGCTGCGTTGCCGGCAGCAGCTCGCTCGTCTTTGCCACATCGTAGATAAACGTATCGAGCCCGCGGGACGCCGCAATTTTTGGGTCGAGCTGGCGGATTGAGCCCGCGGCCGCGTTGCGCGGGTTTGCAAAGAGCGGCTCGCCCGCCCGCTTCCGCGCCGCGTTCGTTTTCTTAAGTGCCGCCTCGCTCATCCAAATTTCGCCCTCAACAATAAGGTCGATTGGCCGCGGGAGCGAGAGCGGCACCGATTTAATCGTGCGCACATTGTGCGTTACATCCTCGCCCATGATACCGTCGCCGCGCGTCGCCGCGGTTATAAGCATCCCTTTTTTATACGTGAGTACCACTTTAAGCCCGTCGATCTTGAGCTCCATGGTGTAGGTTGGCGCGGTGGGGGTCCCGAGCATCCGCCGCACACGCGCATCAAACTCGCGGATCTCCTCCTCCGTAAACGCGTCGTTGAACGACCATTGCTCAACCCCGTGGCGCACTTTTTTAAATGCGGCGACGGCTTCGCCCCCGACGCGCTGTGTCGGAGAGTCGGGCGCCAGGAGCTCGGGGTAGCGCGCTTCAAGGCGCTCGAGCTCCTGCTCGAGCTCATCGTACGCGCTATCGGCGATCTCGGGCTGCTCAAGCACGTAGTAGAGATGCCGGTGCCGATTGACCGTCTCTTTGAGTTTTTGGTACCGCGTGCGGGCCTCTTTGGGGACCATGAGACTAGTGTATAGTCCCCCCTCTTCGGTGGCTAGTGGGCGCGCTAGTAGCGCACCTCGAACCGCCGCTCAACCCGCGGGGATATGTCGGCGCTGCAGGCATTAAAACCGCGGGACGTGACGGTCGTATACACCGCGCCGCTTATGACCGCCTTCGCTACGTCGACCATCGCGCACGCCGAGTTGCCGCTCGCGCCCAGCATCAGCGTAAACGTCGTAGTGGCGGCGCTCGCCGTTATTTGCGAAGTGTTCCACGCGGCCCACGTCGATGTGTCGGCGCTGAAGGGGGTGGGCACCGCGCCATGCGCCGCGATGTCTTGGCCGACACAGGTGACGCCCGAGGCGGGGACGGCCGATTGCGTCGACGTGGGGAAAGCACTGCCCGTCCCAAGATAGTTAGAGTCCCAATAGAGGACGCACTCCGCGCCGGCATCGGCGGCATAAATGGCGTACTGCGACTGCGTCGCGGTCGCCGAGAGGTCGAGCTCGCGGATGGTGAGGTCGTACACCGCGAGCCCTATCGCCAACGAGAGGCTCCCGACCAGCATCGCAAAAAATATGGTAAACCCCCGTTTTGCCCGCAGCAAAGCGGGGGTAAATCCCTGCCTACCGGCAGGCAGGCTTTCATAGACTATGTAAAATATTTTTTTCATTGCCAGTTAAAGAGATCCTCCGTCACGGTGATGGTACGCGTCACGCCGCCGATATCGCTCCATGAGAGGGTTACCCGCAATACCGCCTCATTCGCCGCTCCGTTGCTGGGGCTCGTGATGCTCACGGTGCGCTTAAAGATAGTCTGTGTCCCGGTCGTGTAATTGTACATTGGCGCGTTATAAAGCAATTTCGGGCAGTCTCCCCCGCACGAGGCGATGTTCGCGCTCCCGGAGACGAAATTGCCGAGTGAGTCGAAATAGCACGATGCAGTGCCGGCCGCGCTCACGCAATCCCCGCTTACCCCGTCGGGCGGCGTGTCCGGGTTGGGGCTGCCGTCGAGCCCCGCAAGCCAGCTGCGCCCCTTGAGGGTATTGGTGTCTCGCACGGAGCGCACGTACTCGACGGCATCCTGCGCAAGGTAAAACGCGGTCGTCTGGTCCTTGGCGACGAGCGCCACGGTAAGTCCCTTGCTCGATATCGTGAGCGGCCCGCTGATTGCCACGGTGAGTAAAAACACCGCGACCAGCATTTCGATAAGGGTGAACCCGCCTGTGGGGAGTTTATTGGTCATAAATGCGTTGGGTAATCGATGTTTGGAGATTGAAGCTCGAGCGCTGTCTCGTCGACACTTCGACGTACCCATTGAGGAGCACCGTGACCTTCGGTTGGATATTGTCCCCGCTCGGCGCACCGATGACGTAAAAGTTGAGCGTCTGGATAACCACCTCCTTCGAGGTGATGGGCGCCAAGTCGCCGCCACCTTCGGAGCGCAGGATCGATGCCCCGCTCGAGGAGCACGCGAGCGGGGAGAGCGTGCCGAGGCAATACGCTATCGTACGACCGTCGGAATTTATGAAGGCGAACTTGGTGGACGGCGTTACGCTGCAGTCGGTCGGCGTCGGATTCCCCGCAAACGGCACCGTGGTCGGGTTGCATTGATACGTGTGGCCGGTGCGGACCGACCGGGACATGGAGTCAAGCGCGAAGTTGAGCGTGTTGATGACCGATTTCATCGTCTCGACCCTGCGGTTGCTCTCGGACATAGCGAGAAGCGCGCCGAGCGACATCACCATCACCGTGGTGAATATCCCCACCGACACCATAACCTCGATAAGCGTGAATCCTTTCATAGTCAGCATGCCGCAAGATCGGCGTTAAGCCCGCATACCGTTATCTGCCCCACCGAGGTAACTTTGACGCTGCGGGCACCCGAGTCGGCGCTCGATTGAATCTCGACGTACGCGTAGGAATAGGCGGGCCCCGCGGGAGACGTATAAATGGACGCCTCGGGATTCGGCCTGCGGAAATAGATGACCAAGGAGCTGATGGCGTCGTTGCCGGCGTTGTTGTCGTTGGTGTAGCACGATGACGCGCCGGCGGCCGTTACCGCGCAAAAGCTCTTTATGGTAAAAGTGCGCCCGAGTATCGGCGTCGAAACCGTTTCGCCTTCGTTCCACGACTGGTCGCCGTTGACGTCGGCGAACAGCGCATAGCAGGTATTGGGGATGCCGTTGCAGCCAAGACTCGTAGAGAAGTACACGCCGTACCCCGGCGCATACTGATAGGTACCCGACTGTAAAAACCCGCGCACCGACGTACCGTACACCTGGGCTTGCCGCATGGAGAGCGCCACACTGTAGGAGAGAGAGCGCAGCAGCGTCGAGGAGTCGAAGCGCGAGTGCCGCACCAAGACGAACGCCGTGATGATGATTACGATAGAGACCACGACCAAAAGCTCGACTAAGGTAAAGCCCCTAGGGGATGAGATACGGCAGAAGGTCCGGAAGATTCGGGAAAAAATCGACATGAAAAAAGTGTGTCGCCCACGCGCCCACAATGAGGAAGGGTGCGAGAGGGACCTCGCTCTTCATTCTATACCCCTTGTGGACGACGAGGAGCACGATGCCCACACAGGCCCCCAACCAAAACGCGAGCATAAATGCGGTAAGCCCCGCAGAAAGCCCGAGGAACGACCCGAGTGCAAGCATAAGCGGCGCGTCGCCAAAGCCCATCCACCTGCCGCGCGAGACGAGTGCAAGCATGAGAAGCGGCGCCGCGAGCGCCACCCCGGCAAAAAGATTATGTGGCACAGGCGCGGCATAGGAAAGGTACGCCCCCGCAAAGAGGAGCAGGAGCGCCAGGGCCGGCACCGGGATGATTTGGTGCCGGAGATCATACACGAAGATAAACAAAAGCGTGAGATGCACCGTGTAGGCAAGGAAAAACGCGGCCGGCTCGGGATATACGAACCATGTGCCAAGCGCAAGCGCCCCCGCCGCAGCTTCTACCAGCGGATACTGGGGAGATATCCGTACGCCGCAATAGCGGCACCGGCCGCGAAGCGCGAGGTAGGACATAATCGGGATAAGGTCGGGAGCCCCAAGCGCGTGCCCGCAGCGCATGCAGTGCGAACGCCCCTTCAGTACCGAGGAGCCTGTTTTATATCGAAAAAGGAGAGCGTTTAAAAAGCTCCCCAGCAGTATGCCGAGTATCGCGGCACCAAGCGCCCCTATTACGGCATCTGGTCGTAGCACGTCTCGGTTACAGCGGGATCGTTTTGGGTCAAGGAGAGCTGCGAGCCCGTACAGTCAAGTGTCTGTCCGTTAAAGTCCCCCGTCCCCGAGCCGGTACAGGGCTGATATCCGGTGGTCGCGATTGTCTGTACCGGCGCATCGGTGTCTTGTTTGATAGCGGAGTTCGACGAGTCCTCGAGCTTCGCCGCCAGGTGGTACCGAGAGGCAATATTAAGAGTATTGCACGCGGGTGAGGCGGCGGCGGTAAGCGCCACATACTTGTAGCACGACGCCTGGTTTTGCGTACACGTGCCGCTCTCATTGGGGTCTGTAGGCATAACCGGCAGATACGTGCCGGAGAGGCCGTTGTTAGGGGCGCCGCCCGAGCAGCCGCCGGTACCGCCAGTTGTCGGGCAGTAAATATTTTTTGGGTACATGCCGTAGTCGGTGTAGTAGAGGGAAAGTGCAAGTTGGATCGACTTGATGTCGGCGACACGCTTGGCGTCGCGGCCCTTGGCGCGCGCGGAGCCAAGCGACGTAATAACAATGGTCGAAAGGAGCGCGATAATCGCGATAACGACCAAGAGCTCTATCAATGTGAATCCTCGTTGGGTACGCATAATTATTATAGACAATTAGTTTGCGGCGTCGGATTACTGCTGCTTATATGTACAAGTCCGGGTCCTAAAGAGCCCACTCCCACCTCAAGATAGGAACAAATCTGCCAGTCTTGCGTCGTCGCGCCAGCACCGCCACCTGCGGTCGATACTGAATATTGGCACGTGTCGATTGACCCGGCACATGGAGCCCCCCCGACGCCAACACTCGGGTCAGCGAACTGTGCGAGTGCCGAAACATTGCCGGTGCAGGTAGTGACATTGACATGCTGATCAAGTGCATCGCCACAACCTCCAAGTGCGGCCACGATGCCGGTATCCGCTAACAATATTCCCCGCGCCATCTGCTGGAGTTCGGCAACGCGCCTGGCATCGCGCCCCTTAGCCCGCGCGCTGTTAAGGGACACAAGCACGACCGAGGCAAGAATACCGATAATGGCAATGACGACCAAAAGCTCAATGAGGGTAAAGCCGCGCGAGCGCATGTCTCCTTAAGTATAGGCCCAAAACGAAATCCCCAGGGGTACCCTGGGGATTTCGTCATCCTAAAAAGACAGGATTATGGGCACATCGACGGAGTAGAGCTTGCACTGCTTATGCAGACAAAGCCCGAAGTGAGAGAACCGGCTCCACTTTCAAGATAAGAGCGTACACGCCAATTCTGTGTCGTCATTCCTATAGCGCCACCAGAAGCGTTGCTGAGCGCATATTGACACGTTCCTGCTGTACCACCCGTCAAGGCACACACGGTACCGGGAGTTGAAGGATCAGAGAAGGATGAGAGGCTTAGACCGGTAGTGGTGGTGCAAGTATTTGCGTTGTTCGCAGTACACGTAATGGTATCCTGAGGATCGCGGTCAACAAGCAAGATCGCCCGCGCCATTTGCTGGAGCTCGGCAACGCGCTTGGCGTCACGGCCCTTAGCCCGCGCGCTGTTAAGCGACACAAGTACCACCGAGGCGAGGATGCCGATGATGGCGATAACGACCAGGAGCTCGATAAGGGTGAAGCCTTTAGCCGAGCGAGGGAGTTTTAAATAGTTGAACATACGTATTAATAAGTTTACTAATTACCGGCGTTGTTAATAATCGCGGGTTCCCTTTAGTATACGGCCCCGCCGTGGCTTTTTTGCACCCTATGTGGATATCCCCTTTTGGGGCTTAGCCTAGAGGTTGCTTGCCGTGTTGTAGATAGGCAGGAGCACGGCGGCGAGGAGGAAGCCAACCCCAAGCGCCAGCGCGACAATAAGGACCGGTTCGATAAGGGATACCAGGGTGTCGACGGCGGCATTGACCTCGCGGTTGTAAAACTTTGCCAAGCGCTCCAAGAGCGAGCCCATCTCCCCCGTCTCCTCGCCTATCTGGAGCATCTGGACGAATATCGAGGGGATGTCGGTCGGCGCATAGCGCGCGAGCGACTGCGAGAGCGCGGTGCCGCTTTTAACCTCCTGCATGGCCTCCTGCAGAATCGATTCGTAGGTATAGTCCTCGACCACGCTCCCGGTTATCTCGAGCGCGCGCACGACCGATATGCCCGAAGTGAGCATGACATGCATGTTGTCGGCGATGCGGGCGAGGTAAAGCTTGCGGTAGAGCTCGCCCACATAGGGCACCGAGAGGCGGGCCTTGCTCGCCGCGACTGCCCCCGCAGGCGTCTGCGCGTAGCGGAATAGGAAGTACCCTCCGACAATGAGCGCAATCAGCAAAAAGACGCCATAGTCGACCAAAAAGGAAGAGAACCCGAGGATAATGCGCGTGTAGATCGGCAGTTCTCCGCCGGTTTCTACCAATATCGCGCCTATTTTCGGGATCACGACCGTGAGCATGAGCGACATGACCGCGATGAAGGTCACGATGATGAAGGACGGGTAGATCAAGGCGTTGCGCGCTTTGGAAGTGAGCTCGTAGCTGCGCTCGATATGGTCCGCAAGGAAGAGGAAGGTCTGGTCGAGCTTGCCGGACTCTTCTCCGGAGCGGACCATGTTGACGTAAAAGTTCGAAAATACTTTCGGATGCTTGCCGAGCGAGGCCGATATGGCCGTGCCGCCCTGGAGGTCGTCTGCGACCGCGGCAAGCACCTGGCGCAAAAAGGGCTTCTCTGCCTGCTCGGCCAGGAGGCGGAAGACCCGCAAGGCGGACACCTGCGCCTCGAAGAGCGTCGCGATTTGCCGCGAGAGTAGCACCAAATCGCGCGCGGAGGCCCCGCCGAAGAACGTCACTCCCCTAAAGCGCCCGAGCAGTCCCTGCGTATCGCTCTGGGTAATCGACGTGATGGTAAGCCCGCGCTTCTGCAGCGCCACGATGGCATTGTCTTGGTTTGCGGCGCTTACCGTGCCGCTTGCCGCCTTGCCTGCGCTGTCCAGCGCCTCGTACTTAAATTCCATAGTGTTTTACTTGTGGTGAGTCGTACTAAACTACAGCAGGCGCTCGAGAGTCTTGGGGTTGAGCGAGCGGCTGTACGCGCTCTCGGGGGTAATCTCTCCGCGGCGCACCAGCTCGGAGAGCGAGCGGTTAAGGTCTATCATGCCGTCCGCGGCGGACGTCTCGATGACCGTCTGTATCTCGTGAGTGCGTTTCTCGCGGATAAGGTTTTGCACCGCGTTATTGGATATAAGGAGCTCGTAGGCTGGGATGAGCCCGCCGGATATGCGCGGGACGAGCCGCTGGGAAAATATCCCCGCGAGCGACCCGGCAAGCTGGATGCGGATCTGGTCCTGCTGCGTCGCGGGGAAAGAGTCTATGATGCGGTCAATCGTCTGCGCCGCATTGTTGGTGTGGAGCGTCGAAAAGACGAGATGCCCCGTCTCCGCCGCGGTCACCGCCGTGGCCATAGTCTCGGGCGTACGCATCTCGCCGATCATGAGCACGTCGACATCCTGGCGAAAGACGCTCGCGAGCCCGCTTTGGAAATCGTTCGTGTCGATGTGCACTTCGCGTTGCTCGATAAGCGCTTTCTTATTATCGAACATATACTCGATCGGGTCTTCGATCGTAACAACATGCTCGGCGCGCTGCTGGTTGATAAGCTCGATGAGCGCTGCCAAGGTCGTCGTCTTGCCCTGCCCCACCGGCCCCACCACCAAAAAGAAACCCTGTTCGCGAGCGGCAAAATTCTCCAACACCTGCGGGAGGTTAAGCTCTTGGAGCGTGCGGATCATGCGCGGGATAAAGCGCAACGCCACGCCGAGATGTCCCCGCTCGACGTACCCGTTGCCGCGGAACCGCGCCCCGCTCTGGTTTCCCGACTGATACGAAAAGTCGATTTCCTGCGTCTCCATAAAACGCTTCGCCTGCGCCGCCGAAAACATCGCGGCCATCATTCCCTGCATGTCCTCGCGCGTAAGCACAGGCTCGGCAAGGATAGGCGTAAGCGAGCCGGAAACGCGGATGATGGGCTGGACGCTTTCGGAGAGGTGCAGGTCGGAGGCGCCCTGGGCGACCACTAAGGCGATAAGGTCCTCCAATTTTTTCTTGTAGTCCGCCATGGGTACTGGTGTGGGTGCTATCGAACTATATCTCGACCTCCTGTTGAGAAGCGGCGGGCGCGTCCTCCGTTTGCGCGCCGTCTGCTTCGAGCGCCTGGGGGGCGGCGGGGGCGATAGGCGTCGGCGCATCCTCAAGGTCGAACTCGCCGCCCAAGGTGTTGACCTCTTCGAACGGCACAATGCCCTGCGCTGATTTGATCATAGCATCCTCCTTCATCGTGAGCATGCCTTGCGCGCGCACTATTTTGTACAAGTCGTCCTCGGATTTGCCGGCGAGAATCGCTTTTTCGAGCTCCGGCGTCATATCGAACGCCTCGAAGCACGCAATGCGTCCTTGGGTGCCCGCCGGACACTCGGGCGTCACCTCGAGCCGGTATATGGTGTCGAACGACGGTAGGGCCTTTTTTTGTTCGGTCGAGAGATCGCTGAATTGGTTTTCGAGCATCTTGCGCATGCTCTCGTCGGGCTTGACCTTTTTGCCGCCGCCGGGGCAGAGCGTCCGCACGAGGCGCTGCGCGACGCCGAGCGCCAAGACCGGCGGGATAAGGTACGGCTCCACGCCCATGTCGAGCAGGCGCGGGACGATGCCGATGGCGTTGTTGGTGTGGATGGTCGAGAGCACAAGGTGGCCGGTCAGCGCCGCTTGGACCGCCAAGTTCGCGGTCTCGCTGTCGCGGATCTCGCCGACCATGATGATGTTCGGGTCCTGCCGCAGCGTGGTGCGCAAGCCGTTGGCGAAGCTATAGCCGATTTCAGGCCGTACTTGGGATTGCGAGACGCCGGCGATGGTGTACTCGACCGGGTCCTCGAGCGAAAGCACATTGTGCTGGTCGCGGTCGACCTCGTTTAAGAGCGTGTAGAGCGTGGTCGACTTGCCCGAGCCGGTAGGGCCTGAAATGAGCACCATGCCGTAGGGTTTTTTGATGGCGGTGCGGATAAGTCCCAGGTTGCGCTCGCTTAGCCCGACGCTGTCTATCTTCCAATCCTTGGTCTGCGCGCCCAAAATACGCATCACGACCTTTTCGCCGTAGTAGGTCGGGAACGTCGACACGCGGAAGTCCACCTTGCTGCCGGAGACTCTCGCGGAGAAGCGGCCGTCCTGCGGCTTGCGCTTCTCATCCAGCCGCATATTGGAGAGCACCTTGACGCGCGCGACCACCGACGTGTGCACCTTGGTCGGGAGCGTGATGTTGGTAATAAGTATGCCGTCGATGCGGAAACGCACGCGCGTCTGCTCTGCCATGGGCTCGACATGGATGTCGGAGGCGCGCTGCTCGGCCGCGTGGCGCAAAATAGTCGCCACGATTTTAGTGACCGGCGCGTCCTCGGCTATTGCGGATGACTCCGTCTCGGTTATGAGGTCCTCCTCGAGTACCGTCTTTTTGCCCTTCGACGAGGTTTCCTTGTCTTTTATATTGGTCTCGATCTCAAGATCGCCCAAGGCCTTCCCCACCTCGCCGGAGAGGCCTTTGTACTGCTCGAGCAGTTTGTCGAAATCGGTGTCGGAAATTAAAAAAACCTTATACGGCATCCCCACCTTTGCGGATATGAACGTCAGCGCGTCGCGCGCCTCGAGGTTGTCGGGGTCGGTAACACCCACCTCGAGCACGCCGTCCACGATGCCCAAGGGCGCCAAGCGATAGTGGCGTGCGGACTCCTCCGGCACATAGCGCAGTATGTCGAAGGGTACCGCCGCCTCGCCGAGCGCGCGCGTCGGTACGCCGTAATACTCTCCTTTTACCTTAAGTATATCCTGGAGCGGCACCCCGATGTTTAAGAGCACGCCCTCCTCGGTCGCGCCGGGCGCCGCGAGGGCTTTTTGGAGCTTGGGGAGGGCTCCTTTTTCGAGCGTCCCGGAGCGCGCAAGGAGTGCGAGCAGGTCCATACGCTATATAGGCTCGAACGGGTTTCGTCGGCCGGTCGCTTGGGGCGGTATCGTCACGCCAAAGTCGGTGAGCGATTGGAAGACTTGGTCGGCAAAGAACGCATCATCGAGATGTATCGTGTTGAGGCTCCCGAGCACCGCCAAAAGGTCGGTCGAGAGCGGGAGCTGCGGCTCTTGCGTAAGGATCGGGGCCGAGTCTTTGCCGCTCCACCAGTAGAGAAGCCCTGCGATCGCCGCTACCGCCAGGAGCCCGAGTGTCAGTTTGTTTTTAAGGATTGCCATACGTTACTTGTGGTGAGCTCGAACTAGCGGAGCCAATAGGTCCGGATCGTAAACGTGTAATCGCTCTTCCCCGCCGTCTCCGATCCCGGCGCGCCGAAGTCCATACTCTCAACATCGACGACACGCAGGCTATGCTCGAGATCCTGCAAAAACGCCAAGAAGTCGCCGTATGTCGCCGAGAGCGTGAAGGACACTTGCACGGAGCCTATTGCGTCGCCCGAGGCGCCGACCGAAAGGTTGTTGCGCGCGACGCGCGAGTCGGACACGTCGCCGAGCGAGACGTTTTTGAGGCTAAGCTCGTGGCGCGCGGCGATGTTGTTGATGTCGATGATGAGGCGGATATTGTCGACATTGTCCGGGAGCCCGCGCAACAGACGCTGGCGGTCTTCGGTGCTGAAGGTGTTGTACTTGGACAGGAGCTCGTCGCGTCGCGCGCGCAGCTCTTGCGCCTTGTTGAGCGCATCGTCATAGGCGGAGGCCTAGATCGGAAGCGCACACGTC
>CAYIWV010000008.1:15656-19654 GCA_964367315.1 uncultured Candidatus Saccharibacteria bacterium
GGCGGAGGCCTGGGCCGAGAGCACTTTTACCGTTTGATACGTGGGGTTGGTGTAGGTGACAAAGAGCGCCACCGCCGCTACCACGAGTCCTATGGGCATAAAAAATCTGGTCATGGCCGTGTGGTGGTCGCGGGAGAGCTTGACGCGTTTCGTGAAGGCCCCGGCGCTTGCGGCACCAGGCTCTGTGCCGGGTCGAGGAGTTGTCTGCTGTAGGAGACCGCCGAGGGCGCCACGGTCGCCCCGACCGTAAAGTCGACGCGGCCGCTCGAGTTAATGGAGATACCGGAGAATACGACGTTGCTCAAATACTTGCTCGCCCCGAACTGGTCGGATTGGAGCGCCACGCTCGAGAAGGAGTCCGCGACGCCTTGGAGCGAGATGGATGCTGCGCCGGACGGCTCCAGCGTGTACCGGAAGGAGTTGTACCGGACGCTCTGCAGGGTCAGCTCGCTTAAGAGCGCAAATATCGCCGAAGGCGCCACGTGTTTGCTAAGGAGGATCCGCATCTCCTCGATCCGGCGGTCGGTGCGCACGAGGGTTTCTATCGCATCGGGGTCGAAGGCGCTCTCGGTCTTCTTCAGCGATTCGTCCTTGGAGGCGATGGTGGTAGTGAGGTACCCCTGGTAGGCAAATACGGCGGCGCCGCCGGCAAGCGATGCGATAAAAAGAAGGAGCGCTATCGAAAAGAGCAGTCCACCCCCGCCCCGGCGAGTTTCTATCAGCGGTTTTTTCGGTATGAACGAGCCTCCGGATTGCGGATCCATTTGCTACTAAGTATACGCCCTGATTTTGGCAAGGAGCCCGTATATCAACACTACCCCAGCTCTTGGAGCCGCCGCAGTGCGAGCCCGACTGCAACGCTAAACTCCGGACCGGCTTCTTTGAGTATCGCTTCGAGAAACGCGGGGGCCTGCGTCTTGCTAAACGGATCGCCCAACCGCACTTCGTTTTGGACCTTGCTCTGCAAAAATTCCTTAAGTCCCTTCAGTGTCGCCCCCCCGCCGACCAACACCATCGCGGAGAGCGTCTGGTTGGTGCGCTGCTCCCAGCTAAGCGCGGTGCGGGCTATCTCGGCCGCCAAGGGGCTCATGGTGAGCTCCATCGACTGCTTTTGCGAGGGCGGCGGCGTGGCGCCGGGGAGGAGCGGCGGGTCGTTTAACCCCCATTTGCGCTTGCGCTCTTCGGCCTGAGCGACGCTGATCCCGAGCGCGCGGCTTGCGGAGAGGGTGAGGTTTTGCGCGCCCTGGTTAATAATGTGGCTCTCGCGGATGATGCCGCGCTCGACCACGTAAAACTTGGTGGTTGCCGCACCCATGTCGATGACCGCGACGGGGGCCAGCCCATGCTCGAGCGCGGCGCGCGTCGCGCTAAACACCTCTATCTCAAAAAACGCGGGTACGAGCTGCGCCTCGGCGGCAATGGAGCGGAATTTTGAAATAGTGTCGTTATGTATCGCGACCAGCAGTATCTCGATTTTGCCGTCGGGCGTCGGGTGTTTGGAGTCGGAGAGCACGAACCAATCGAGCAGCACCTCGCCTATCGGCACCGGTATATATTTTCGGGCCTCGATAGGCACGACGTTCGCCAAGTCTTTCTCTACCCCGACGGGGAGCTTGACGAGAGAGACGAGCGAGGAGGAATAGGGAATAGCGACCGCCGCATCGATCGTGGTGACGTTCGCCTCGCGTAAGACGTCTTTGAGCGCCTCGGTTATCTTCTCTGCGGGCAAGGAGGTGGCGCGCCCTATCTCTTGCCCCGCATAGGGGCCGAGTGCTATCGCGCCGTAGGTTTCGAGCACGACTCTCCCCTTTTCGCGGCGCAGCTGCACCACCTTAATGGACGACGTGCCGATATCCACTCCGAGGACGCTGGTCGTCTTTTTAGAAAACCAATCCGATATGGAGAAGGCCATTTGCTATAGTATAGCACCCATGCTACGAGCAATTTTTAACGTATTTGTTGATATTTTTGTGCCGCCGCGGCACACGGAACGGCTGGTAAAAACATTGACGCGCGAAGCGCTTTTCGATATCGAAACCGCCCAGGGTCTCCCCTACCAAGACCCCGGCACGGCCGCACTGGTATGGGAGATAAAATACTACGGCAACCGTGCGGCCGCCGCGCTCGCCGGAGAGTCGCTCGCGCCGCGCATTCTTGAGTGCATGGGCGAGGAAATCGGGGTGCCGCTCCTTATCCCGGTGCCCATGCACGCTGCGAGGCTCCGCGAGCGCGGACACAACCAGACCGAACTGTTATGCAGTGCGGCACTCGCGCATCTCACCGGTATCGACTACGCGCCGCGCGCGCTTGAGCGCGTCGTCGATACGCCGCACCAGCAGGGGCTCGAGCGGCGCACGCGCCTGCGCAACGTCAAAAACTCGATGCGGGCGCGCGGCGCGGTAAAAGACCGCGCATGCATCGTCATCGACGACGTGACGACGACCGGCGCCACGCTTGAGGAGGCGCGGCGCGCATTAAAAAAGGCCGGGGCGCGCAGCGTGCACACAGTCGCGCTCGCATATTCATAGATAACGCGCGGAGCAAATAGTTTCCGAGAAAACAGTCTGGCCACCCCGCCGAAGAGCGGGGTCCGAGGACTTTTTCGAGGAAAGCTATTTGCGCAGCCTATTCCTCTTCAGTCGTCTCGTCGATTATCTCGTGCACCATCGAAACCTCGGGGATCTCTTCGCCCGGATGGCGCTCGTCCATATGAAGCGCGATGGTGTCTTCGTCCATAATCGCTTTAATGCGCGCAGTCGCCTCGGCGCGATTGCGCGCCTCGACCTTAACCGTACCCCCGCACGAGCACGTCATGATGTATGCTTTTGCCGCTGTCTCCATAGCATGCCTCGTTTAGTCCACTAATGAGCTAACGGTACGGAATCCGTATGAAGATTTGGAGAATGGTGCGGAAATGGGAGTGAGAACTGTTATCAAATTAACGAAAAAGAAAAGGGCCCGCGTTCGCGGGCCCCGCACCGAGGTGCCTTCAGTAGATGATCTCTGACTTGAGTCCGAAGGTGGCTCCATCGAACTTCTCGGCAAGTTGCTGGAGTACCGGCAGCACCTCCCGATCCTTGACCCGGAGCCGGAAGGCGTCCTTCGCTCCTTTGTGGATCGGAGAGTCCGGCTCGGCGATGATGTTCGCAACCGTGATCCGGCGCTTCTTAGTCCATACGATGCCCAAGAAGCTGTACTCCGTGACGACGACCCTGCCGATGTCGTGGCCATCGCAGGTAAGACCGTAGGCGTCACCGCTGGTATACCAATGCATCATGCCGAGAGACTTCAGCTCCGTGTCCAAGAACTCCAGAAAGCTCTTGTGACCCTTCTTCATCTCAACCATCGTCGTCTCCATGGTTTGCCGGAAGATAATTCTTCCGCTTCTGATACTGGGGACTACCATCCCCCGCGTGAGCACATGCGTTTGGAATTCCTCGAGCAACTCCAAGTCACGTGCCGTGAAGATTTTGACGTCGTACGCGCGAGAGGCCCTTGATTCCACAAGAAACACTCCGAGCGCACGATAGAACTCCTGTCGAGGGGGCGTCTCCCGCCACTCCCATCGTGACCGCGAATTGCTCCACTGCCACTTCGGGGAATCGCGCAAAATGACCGCCACGTCGACATCGCTGTCTTTACGGAACGACCATCGTAGGTAGCTCCCAAAGACCACAACCGTGCATACTTCATCGCCGAAGTAGCCGAGCAGGAAGTCGAGGAGCTTGGGGAGCTCCCTCTCTACCCGCCGGCGCGCCCATATCTGCCACATTGAGTGCCTCCCAAGAGGAAACGTCTCTCTAATTGACATTGTAGCACATTTACCAACTAAGTAAAGGGACGGTGAAGCCTAAACCCCTCCAACTGTTACTAAAAATGACTACGATATATCGTAGTCATTTTTGCGGAAGCGGAGGCGGAAGGATTCGAACCTTCGGGCCGGTTTCCCAGCCAACACATTAGCAGTGTGTTGCTTTAGACCGCTCAGCCACGCCTCC
>CAYIWV010000009.1:0-3086 GCA_964367315.1 uncultured Candidatus Saccharibacteria bacterium
ACGTTTGGTTATCGCTACCGCGCGGTCGATAAACTCGGCCGTGAGCTCTTCGAGTTTTGCCCGCGAGAGTTTAACCAAAAGGTGGCGCGGCCCCGATGCATCAGAGGTGATAAACGGTATATTGACCTCGGTCTCGACTGCGGTCGAAAGCTCGATTTTTGCTTTTTCGGCCGATTCGTCCAAACGCTGACGTGCCAGCGGGTCGTTGCGCACATCAACACCCGACTCTTTTTGGAACTCTGCCGCCAGCCAATCGATAATTTTTTGGTCGATGTCTTTGCCGCCCAAGTGCGCGTCGCCGTCGGTGGACCTGACTTCGATTGAAGACCCTCCTTCGTCCCCTCCGCCCGCGGCGGATCCGCCTTGGGCGGACATCACGACCTCGAGGACCGAGATGTCGAAAGTACCGCCGCCAAAGTCGAAGACGACCACTTTTTCGTCCTTCTTTTTGTTAAAGCCGTAGGCGAGCGCGGCCGCGGTCGGCTCGTTGATGATGCGCTTGACCTCGAGCCCGGCTATCTTGCCCGCGTCGCGGGTCGCGGCGCGCTGCGCGTCGTTAAAGTATGCGGGTACGGTAATGACCGCCGCGGTAATGGGCTCGCCCAAGCGCTTCTCCGCATCGGCTTTGAGTTTGCCGAGTATCATGGCCGAGATTTCCTCCGGCCGGTACCACTGCTCCCCTCCGCCCGCGGCGGATCCGCCTTGGGCGGACATCTTTACCTCGATACCGCCGTTTGCGGCCTTGCGGGTCTCAAACGGCACCGCGGCCGCATCCTTCTGCACCGCCGGCACGTCGTAGGTGTGGCCGATGAACCGCATTATCTGGTAGACGGTGTTTTTTGGGTTGGTAACGCCCTGGCGGCGGGCTATTAAGCCGACAAGGCGCTCGCCGCTTTTGCCTGCGGCGACCACCGACGGCGTCGTGCGCGCGCCCTCGGCACTCTCCAGTATCTGCGGCTCGCCGCCGCGCATGACCGCAAATGCGGAGTTGGTGGTGCCCAAGTCTATCCCGAGTATTTTAGCCATGGTTTTGCTTATTAGTTATAACTGCGGATTGTTACCTGCGCTGGCCTGATACTATAATCATTAATTTTATAGCCCGAACGCTCAACGCTTGCGATTGTGTGGTCTTCCTCTGGCTTGTCGGTTTCGACTTGCCGCAAGGCCTCGTGTACCGAGGGGTCGAACGGCTCTCCGGGAGCGCCGTAGCGCTCGACACCCAAGCGCGTAAGCGCCTCGTCGAACTGTTTTTGCAGTATCTCGAGCTCTTTGCCCGGGCTGTGGCGCAGTGCCATCTCGAGCGCGTCGAGCGCGGGCAAGAGCTTTTCGATAACCCCGGCTTTTGCCCGCGCCTCGCGGTCGGCATGCATTGAGGCCTCCTCCTTTTTATAGTTGGCGAAGTCTGCGCGGGCGCGCTGCCACCCGTCTAAATACTCCTGCTTGTCCTCGACGGCCTTCTTTAGTTTTTCCCGCAGGCGCTTTACCAATGCAGGGCCGCCCGCTGCCTCCTCCTCGGAGACAAATTCCTCGTCTGAAGTCTCCATACGTTGCACTATTGTAAACAAAAAACCGCCGTAGTCAAACCAACGGCGGTTTTTTAAATTTAGCGCTTACTCCACTGTTTGCGCTTGCGGGCTTTGACCAACCCCGGCTTGCGGCGCTCTTTGGCGCGCGGGTCGCGCTTAAGATAGCCGGCCGACTTCATCGCACCGCGCAGCGACACATCATGCTCGATAAGTGCGCGGGAAATAGCGTGGCGCACGGCGGTCGCCTGGCCTGCGATACCGCCGCCAGTGACGACGACCGTCACCTCGAACTGCCCCGGCAACGTGATTTTAAGCAGAGGCTCGAGCGCGGTCGTGCGCAAAATGTCCGTCGGGAAGTATGCGTTGACGTCCTTGTTGTTGACAAGCACGCCGGTGCGCGCCGCAGGGGTAAGCCGCGCGCGGGCTATCGCCGTTTTGCGGCGCCCGACCGACTCTATATATATCCCTTCTTTTTTCGCCATCATATTAGTCTTTTATGGTAAGCAGCTTAATCCGGAGCGCCTGCAGCTTGTTCTTGGGCAGCATGCCCAAAACCGCCTTGCGGAGAGCCTCCTTGGTGCCTTTGCGGGCGGTCAGTTGGGAGTACGACTCTATTTTTTGCCCGCCCGGATAGCCCGAGTAGCGGATATACTTTTTGTCGCGCGTTTTGTTGCCCGAAACGCGGACCTTAAGCGCGTTCACGATCTCGACGCCGTCTCCCTGCACGAGGTGTTTGGCGAAGTCGGCCGAATGCTTGTTGAGCAGGGCCTTTGCCGCGGCGGATGCCACGCGGCCGAGCGTCTTGTCTTGTGCGTCAATAGTTATCATACCGTTATACAAATTCGATTATCACCATCGGGGCGGCATCGCCCTTGCGCGGACCCATCTTCACGATGCGCAGGTATCCGCCCGCGCGCGCTTGGTAGCCCTCTGCGGTCTTGATGAGTTTGTTGGTTACCCGCACGTCGCCAAGCGCCGCAACGAGCGCGCGCCGGTTGGCGAGCGTGGCAGAGCGGCCCTTGGTCACCATCTTCTCCACCATGGGGCGGATCTCCTTGGCGCGGGCCTCGGTCGTCTTGATGCGGCCCTTGATGATGAGATTGCGGGCAAGCGACCGCAGGAGCGCGCGGCGCTGATTGCCCTCTCGGCCGAACTTGCGATTTACATTACCGTGACGCATATAGATTTACTTGAGGACGATGCCGAAATTGGCGAGCGCGCGCTTGATCTCCTGGATCGATTTGGGACCAAGGCCTTCGATCTCGAGCAGGTCCTGCTCCTTCTTGCGGGCAAGGCCGCCGACCGTGCGGATATTGGCTTTCTCCAGCGCAGAGATGGTGCGGCTGCCGAGCTCTAAGTCCTCGATCCGGGTCTTCATCGCCTCGGCGCTGTCGACTGCCGCGCTCACGACGGGCACTTCGGGGGAGGCGGTCGGCTCGAGCGTTTCCTCGCGGAAGCCCACCACCGCCTTAAGTTGGGTGATCATAATCTCGAGCGACTGCTCGAGCGCCGAGCGGGGGAGAGCGTCCCATCCGTCTCGAGCATAATGCGCAAGCGGTT